>NZ_JBFAOF010000703.1:0-3936 GCF_040675125.1 Spirillospora sp. NPDC049652
CGCGGCGCCCCGCACGGCCGGGCGGATCACCTCGACCACCGGGACGTCGTAGCGCTCGCGGGCGTCGGCCAGCATCGCGGCGGACGCGCTGTTGCAGGCGATCACCAGGGCCTTGACGCCCTCGTCCACCAGGCGGTCGAGCATCTCCAGCGCGAACGCGCGGACCTCGGCGATGGACCGCTCCCCGTACGGCTGGCGGGCGGAGTCCCCGAGGTAGAGGACCGGCTCGTTCGGCAACTGGTCCAGGATGGCGCGGGCCACCGTGAGTCCGCCGAAGCCGCTGTCGAAGATCCCGATGGGCGCGTCTGACATGGTCCCCAAGGCTAAGTGCTTACGGTCGTCACTCGGTCGTCATGCGGCCGACATCACAGGTCCGCCAGATCACAATTTCGCCCGTTCGCCGGGCGGGGTGAGTGAGCGTTCACCCACGCCGGGCGGGTGGCCACTCCGTGTCAGGTCACGCACAGCGAGCAGACGGCGGAGGCCGACGGCGCCGGGGCCGGGCGCGAGAACCCGCGCGGCCGGTTCGGGCCAATCAGAGGTGCGGCCGGGGCGGGGAAGGCGTCAGGCGCGGCCGGTTCGGGCGAGCTGGCGGGACTGGGCCACCAGGCGGCCGGTCGAGTCCCAGATCTCGACCTCCTCGTCGAACCAGCCGCCCGCCGAGAGGCGGCCCGAGCCGAGGACGGCGAGCCAGCCCGGCGCCGGGACGGCACGCAGGTGCCAGGTCAGCTCGACGGTCGGGGACCAGCCCTTCGCGTCCACGTTGAGGGCGACGGGCGGGAGGGCGTCCACGGCCAGCGCCAGCGCGTAGGCGTCGGGCTCGTAGCCGCAGCGCAGGCGGAACCAGGCGCGGCCTTCGAGTCGTCCGCTCGGACGTCCGTCGAGCCAGCCCATCGTGGTCGGGTCGAAGAGCATGTCCACGCGGTCGGCGAAGCCCCGGTCGCCGAGGTCCCCGGGGTCGACGCCCTTGCCGGCGCCCCGCTTCGGCGTGGTGCTCTTCGGCGGGTCGTCCAGGCTGAGGCACGCCTCGACCGGCGGTAGGGCCGGGTCGGGCGGTGTCCCCACCCATACGGGCACGGTGGACGGGTCGAGCGTGGCGGTGGTGATCAGCGCGTCGACCACGGGCTCGCCGTCCTGCAGCAGGGTGACGAGGGAGTTCTCGGTGGTCCGGCCGCTCCGGCGGCGTTCCACGACGATCTCGGCCGGGCCCGGCTTGCCCACCCGCAGGAAGGTCGCGGCGGTGGAGACCGGGTGGGCGTGCGCGGACCCCTCCACGGCCGCGCGCCCCAGGACCGCCATCAGGTACCCGCCGTTGAGCGCCTGGGCGAATCCGAAACCCGGGTCGAGGTCGATCCGGTACCGGTCCGCGGCGACTCGCACGACCGACGTCGCGTCCCCGAACCTGCTCATCCGCGTCCTCCCGGGGGGCTTCTAGAATCACGTTCGAGAACGAGCGTACCGATCCCCGCCGCGCACCGCGCCTCCGCACCCCGGGGAACCACCCGCGCCCGGCCGTCCGGACCCGTCCCGCCCGCCCCGGAGACGACCCGTCCGGACCAGGCCGGATCCTCCGGACGCGCGGGTCACGCCTGGCTCGTCCACAAAGAATTATGGAGTTCGGACGGCCCGGAGACCGCCCGAACTCCACTGCTTCCCCAGCCGATTACCGCAGTCGGGGCGCCGGTGCGCCCCGGAATGCCCGGCTACCTGGCCCGCTCGGGTCTTTAGGCCCAGAGCTGGCCTTCCAGGCGGGATTCGGCCTCTTCCAGAGTGCCCTCGTAGGCTCCGGTGGACAGGTACTTCCAGCCGCCGTCCGCCACGACGAAGACGATGTCGGCCGGCTCGCCCGCCTTGACCGCCTTGCGGGCCATCCCGAGCGCGGCGTGCAGCGCGCCGCCGGTCGAGACGCCCGCGAAGACGCCCTCCTGTTCGAGCAGCTCCCGGGTGCGGCGCAGCGCGTCGGCCGACCCCACCGAGAACCGGGTGGTCAGGACGGACTCGTCGTACAGCTCCGGCACGAAGCCCTCGTCGATGTTGCGCAGGCCGTAGACGAGCTCGCCGTACCGCGGCTCGGCCGCCACGATCTTCACGTCGGGGACGTGCTCGCGCAGGTAGCGGCCGACGCCCATGAGGGTGCCGGTGGTGCCGAGCCCGGCGACGAAGTGCGTCACCGACGGCAGGTCGGCGAGGATCTCCGGGCCCGTCGTCTCGTAGTGCGCGCGGGCGTTGGCCTCGTTGCCGTACTGGTAGAGCATCACCCAGTCGGGATGCTCGGCGGCGAGGGCCTTCGCCACCCGGACGGCCTCGTTGGAGCCCCCGGCGGCCGGGGACGGGATGATCTCCGCGCCCCACATCCGGAGGATCTGGCGGCGCTCCTCGGAGGTGTTCTCCGGCATCACGCAGATCATCCGGTAGCCGCGCAGCCGCGCGGCCATGGCGAGCGCGATGCCGGTGTTGCCGGACGTGGGTTCGAGGATGGTGCGCCCCGGCGTGAGCAGGCCGTCCTTCTCCGCCTGGGCGATCATCCAGAGGGCGGGACGGTCCTTCACCGAGCCGGTGGGGTTGCGGTCCTCGAGTTTCGCCCAGAGGCGGACCTCCGGGGACGGGGACAGCCGGGGCAGGCCGACGAGCGGCGTGTGCCCCAGCGAGTCGAGCAGCGAGTCGAAGCGCATGGCACGGAGCGCCCGGTCAGCCGCCGGCGACGGCGGGCAGGATGGTGACGTTGTCGCCGTCGGACAGCTCGGTCTCCAGCCCGCCGAGGAAGCGGACGTCCTCGTCGTTCAGGTAGACGTTGACGAACTTGCGCAGCTTGCCGCCGTCCACCAGCCGGTCCCGCAGGCCGGGGTGGCGGGTGTCCAGGTCGGCGAACAGCTCGTCGAGCGTGGCGCCCTTGCCCTCGACGGCCTTCGAGCCGTCGGTCAGGGTGCGCAGAATGGTGGGAATCCGGACCTCGATCGCCATCGCGAAAGTCTCCTTGAGTGTCGTGCCGGGCGAGCCCCGTCGCGGCGTGCGGCCGGGCGGGGCACAGGGGTCATACCGGGAGGAGATGCGAGGGCGGACAGTCGTAGACGACCTCGGCGCGGGAGTGCCCGAACAGGAAGCTCTGCACGGGACACACCGCGCCACCCCCGCTCCGGGGTGCGCTCGTCGTCCACATGGCACTCATTTTACCTGGGAGTAGCTCTCGACCACGGCGACCTCTTCCTCGGTCACCTCGCCGTCCACGATGCGGTACGAGCGGAACTCGACGTCGTCCTCGTCCCGGGTGGACACCAGCACGTAGTGGGCGTTCGGCTCGGACGCGTAGGAGACGTCGGTGCGCGAGGGGTACGCCTCCGTGGCGGTGTGGGAGTGGTAGATCACGACGGGTTCCTCGTCGCGGTCGTCCATCTCGCGCCACACCCTGAGCTGCTCCATCGAGTCGAAGCGGTAGAACGTCGGGGAGCGCTCGGCGTTGGTCATGGCGACGAACCTGACCGGGCGGTCCGACCCGGCGGGGCCGGCGATGACGCCGCACGCCTCGTCCGGGTGGTCCGCGCGCGCGTGCGCGACGATCCTGTCAACCAGGGCACGCTCGATCGTCAGCATGCGCCGAAGCGTACCCGCCGCTCGCCGCCCAGGTCAGGGTCGCCCCTCCGGTCCGGGGGGACGGCCGGCGGACGGGTCGTCCAGGCGCGTGTGCAGGCGGACCCGGGTGCCGGTCCGGGCGTCCGAGCGGATCTCGACGATGTGGCACAGGCAGCGGACGGCCCACATGGCGGCCTCGGCGGGACGGTCCAGCCGGGGCGGGATGTGGCCGAGGAAGCGGTCCTCGACGCGGGCGGCCGGATCGGCGAGCTCGCAGACCAGCTCGTCCGCGGTCGCCCACCTGGTCGACGCTGTGGAACGGGCCGTGCTGGGTGCGGTAGTCGATGATGCGGCGGGCCAGAACGGGCC
>NZ_JBFAOF010000704.1:0-3931 GCF_040675125.1 Spirillospora sp. NPDC049652
GGCGGGCCGGCCAGGACGGGTCGGCCGGGACGGGCGGCCGGGCGGTCAGGCGGGCTTGGTCCCGCAGGCGAGCAGGATCTCACCGGTCGGGCGGACCGGCCCGGACGGGAAGGCCTCGCCGAACACCCGGACGGCGTCCTCGTCCATGGCCTTGCGCGTCTCGGGCGGCAGCGCCGCGAAGAGCTTGAGGAACGGCCCGGCGGTCTCGGTGAACAGCTCCCAGGCGGCGGCCGGGTCGGGCGCCTCGAAGATCGGGGCCTCGAAGACCTCGGTGCGCAGGCCGGTGAACCCGGCGTCCGCGAGCAGCCCGGCCAGCTCGTCCAGCGACGACAGCGAGACCGGGCCGGGGCCGCTCTCCGGATCCACCGGCGGCAGCGGGACGTGCCGGGAGACGATGCCGTTGGACAGCCGGAACGGCATGCAGCGTTCGGCCGCGCCGAGCGTCATCGCGACGAACCGCCCGCCGGGGCGCAGCGCGTCGCGGACGGCCCGGACCGCGGCGGCGCGGTCCGGCATGTACTGGAGCCCGGCACGGCACGTCGCCAGGTCGAAGGCGCCGTCCGGGACGCCGAGCGCCGCCTCGTCTGGGACGGCCCGGAACTCCACGTTCGGCACGCCCTCCTCGGCCGCGACGGCGGTCGCCTCGGCGACCATCTCGGGGCTGAGGTCGAGGCCGAGGACGTGCCCGCCGGGGGCGACGCGCGCGGCGAGGGCGAGGGCGGGGTTGCCGACGCCGGAGGCGAGGTCGAGGGCGCGTTCGCCCGGGCGCGGCGCGGCCAGCCGAAGCATGCCCTCGGTGATGGCGCGGCCGGGATCGGTGAACGCGCGGCGGTGGCGCCGCCAGGCCGCCGAGCAGAGCGCCCACTCCTCCCGCTGCCGGTCGCGTTCGGTCTGCGCCGCGGTCCGCCGGTCCGCCGTGGTCATGGCCGCTCCCTGGAGAGATTGACGCTATAGATTATTACAGTGATCACTAGAATCGCGGGGGGTAAACGGGGCATTCGTTCGGCAAGACTAGTTATTTTTGAAGCTGTTGGATAGTCTGCGGGTGTCGTGATCCATCGATCTGGCGACGACGGGAGTGCCGCTGGTGAGCACCGTGGACGATCCGGCCGCCGTGAACGAGCGCGCCGAAAAGGTCTTCTTCACCATCCTCGAGAACCCGCCCGAGAGCGACCCGGCCGAGCACTACGCCTGGCTGCACGCGAACGCCCCCGTCTTCACCACGGGCAACGGCATGACGGTGCTGTCGCGGTACGCCGACGTGAGCGCGGCGCTGCGGCACCGCTCCCTCGGACGCGGGAAGGAGTCGGTGGAGCACCTCACCGACCTGCCGCGGGAGGTGCTCGAACCCGTGATGTCGCGGTGGCGGCGGACCATGGTGTTCGCCAACCCGCCGCTGCACACCCGGATGCGCCGCGCCATCTCCAACGCGTTCACCCCCTACCACGTGGAGCGGCTGCGGCCGGTGATCCACGACCACGCGCACGCGCTGCTGGACGCGCTCGCCGACGAGCCGGGCGGCAACTTCGTCCGCCGGGTCAGCTCGCCGCTCGGCGCGACCCTGGTCGGCGCGCTGGTGGGGGTGCCCGAGCCGGACCGTCCGCTGCTGGCGAGGCTGTCACCGGAGTCCATGCGGGTCTTCGACCCGATGACGGCGGTCACCGAGCTGCCGATGGCGGCGGCGGCCGAGATGCGCATGGCCGAGTACTTCACCGAGCTGATGCGCGAGCGCATGCGCGAACCGAAGGACGACGTCCTGTCGCGGCTCACGGCCGCGCACAAGGCGGGCAAGCTGGAGGAGATCGAGGTCGTCGCGGCCTGCTCCAACCTGATGAACGCCGGGATGGACACCGGCGTGAACCTGATGAGCAACGGCCTGGCCATCCTGCTGGAGCACCCCGACCAGCTCGAGGTGGTGCGCCGCGACCCGGGCGTGGCGCTGCGCGCGGCCGAGGAGCTGGCGCGCCTGGACCCGCCGCTCAACCTCAACCCGCGCACCGCGCTCGCCGACTGCGAGGTCGCCGGGCGGACGGTGGCGGAGGGGCAGATCGTCATCAGCGTCCAGGGCGCGGCCAACCGCGACCCGTCCCGCTTCACCGACCCGGACCGGGTGGACGTGACCCGCGACGAGGGGCCCTGCCTGACGTTCGGCGGCGGCATCCACTTCTGCATGGGCGCCCACCTCGGCCGGATCATGGTCAGCGAGCTGCTGACCTGCCTGGTCACCCACTTCTCGGCGATCGAGCCGGCCGGTCCTCCCGAGCGGCGGCGCGGCCACAACATCCGCGCCTTCCTCGACCTGCCGGTCACGCTGCGCCGGTAGGGGGACCGATGCGAGCGCTGTTCCTCTCCACGCCGCTGGAGAGCCACCTGTACCCGATGGTCCCGCTCGCCTGGGCGCTGCGCGCGGCCGGGCACGAGGTGGTCGTCGGCACCACCGGCCCCGCCCTGTCGGTGGCCGGCGCGGGACTGGACGTCATCGACATCGACCCACGGGGCCGCCGCCCGTCGGTCGCCGGCCTCAACGCGACGCGGCCCGACCTGGTCAACAACTGCGCGACCACGGTCGCCGACGGGCGTCCGCTGCTGGTGGAGGCGACCCGGGCGTACGCCGACGACATGATCGCCACGGCCCGGCTGTGGGGGCCGGACCTGGTCGTCCACTCGCAGCTGCAGGGCGGCGGGCCGCTCGCCGCGGCGGCCGTGGGCGTCCCGTCGGTGGAGCACGCGACGAGCCTGCTGCGCACCGACGACTTCTACGAGCGGCTGCCGGAGCTGCTGCCCGAGGTGTTCGCCGCGCACGGCATCGACGGACTGCCGAAGCGGCGCGCCTGGATCGACGTCGCGCCGCCCAGCATGGCCGCGCGGCGGCCCGGCACCTGGTCGATGCGGTACATCCCGTACAACGGCGGTGGCCGCCTGCCCGCGGACCTCGCCCGGCGGCCGGAGGGGCGCCGGGTCGCGGTCACGGTCGGGACCGGGGTGATGGCCCCGAACGCCGACCGGCTGCTGGCCCGCGTGCTGGAGGTCGCCGAGGGCACGGATGCCGAGTTCGTGCTGCTGCTCGGCGCGGGCGCGGACGCGCGGGGACGGCTGGCCGATCCACCGCCGAACGTGCGGGCCGTCCGCGAATGGGTGCCGCTGCGGGCGCTGCTGGACACCTGCGACGCGCTCGTCCACCACGGCGGCGCGGGGTCGGCGCTGGCCGCGCTGGACGCCGGGGTCGCGCAGGTGGTGATCCCGTCGGGGGCGCCGAACTACATCCAGGCGGCCTGCGTGCGCGACCGCGGCGTCGGGCTGGTCGCCGACCTGGGCGACCTGGACGCGGACCTGGTGGAGCGGGCGCTCACCGACGTGCGGGTGCGCGCCGCCGTGCGCGCGGTGCGGGCGGAGATGGCCGCCCTTCCGTCCCCGGCCGGCACGGTCCCCCGGCTCACCGATCTCGCCGGCCGCGCGGAATGAGCCTGGACGCGGTGCCGGCGGGACTCACCGGGCCCGTCGGGGCACGCCCGGCCGGTGCGCCCGGCGGGCTGGACGCGGCGCACACGCCGGACGCGGCCGACGCGGCGGCGATCCACGCGGCGCTGTTCCGCGGGGCGGCACTGGTCAGGGACAGGGTCTCCGTGGAGATCGACGGGCAGCGGTACGCGGTGTCGCCGGTGTCGGCGGGGTTCGTGGCGCTCGGCCCGGAGGCGTTTCCCCGCGCGCGTGCGGTGGCCGCCGCCGCCCTGCGGATGGGACGGCCCTTGGCACTGATCGGCGACCTGGCGGGCACCGCGCTCGCGTTGGCGGGGATCGGGGACAGCAGGTGGGTCCACAGCCCGGAGCCGAGCGAGGCGCATTTCCTGCTCCCCGCCCCGTTCGTCCGGGACCGGGCGCGGATGCTGCGGCGGCGGCTGTCGTGCGAGCACGTCTCGCCGGGAGCCTCGCC
>NZ_JBFAOF010000705.1:0-3930 GCF_040675125.1 Spirillospora sp. NPDC049652
GCGTCCGGCCGCCGCGCGCAGGTCGGCCGCCGTGGGGGTCCGCACTTCCCGGACCGCCGCGTTCGCCGTATGGGACACCATGGGAGAAATATATTCATCGGGGACGCAAAGATCGTCTCAGGAGGGGCGCCGGGCGGGCGTTCCGCGTACTGCCGGGCGTCCCGGCGGGGTAGGACGCCGGGCATGAGCACCGCACCGCCCGAGCTGCCCTACGCCGAATGGGCCGGCACCAAGGACACCCTGCACCTGTGGACGCAGATCGTGGGGAAGATCCAGCTCGCCTCGAACCCGCCCCGTAACCACTGGTGGCACGTCACGTTCCGGGTGGACGAGCACGGCTACTCCACCCAGCGCCTCATGCACGACGGCGTCCACTTCCGGATCTCGTTCGACCTGGTCCGGCACCGGCTCGTCGTGCGGACGCGCGAACGCGAGGAGGCCATTCCGCTCCGGGACGGCACGTCGGTCGCCGCGTTCTACTACGAGCTGGAGGCGCTGCTGCGGGAGATGGGCGTCCGGGTCGAGATCAAGGCGGAGCCGTTCGGCATCCCGATCACCACGCCGTTCGCGGACGACAACGCGCACGCCTCCTACGACACCTCGGCGGTCGAGCGGTTCCGGGACGCGCTGGTCTGGGCGGACGACGTGTTCTCGGAGTTCCAGGGCTGGTTCTGCGGCAAGGCGAGCCCGGTGCAGCTGTTCTGGCACAGCTTCGACCTGGCGACCGCGCGGTTCTCGGGCCGTCCCGCGCCGCCCATGGAGGGCGTGGACGGGGTCACCGCCGAGGCCTACAGCCACGAGGTGATCAGCTTCGGCTGGTGGCCCGGCGACAGTGCCTACCCGCACTCGGCGTTCTACTCCTACACCCATCCGGAGCCGGAGGCCCTGAAGGGCCAGCCCCTCTCGCCCGCCGAGGCGGTCTGGGAGCCGACCGGCGCGACGCACCAGGCGCGGCTGCCCTACGACGTCGTCCGGACGGCTGACGACCCGCGCGGCATGCTGCTGGACTTCCTGCAGAGCGCCTACGCGGCCGGAGCCCGCACGGCCTCCTGGCCGTATGACGACTTCCACTCGTCCTTCTGCCCGCCCCGCGGCCGCGTCCCGGTCGGCTGACGCGACCGCCCGAAAGCGGGGACGGAGGCTCGACCGTCGCCGCCGGCAGGCTGGAAGGGCGGCTCACGGTCGAGGTTGGTCTCAGGCGGTCTGGCGGGGGTGCCGGGTCCGCAGCCGCGCGCCGAAGTACGCCGCCAGGCACAGGACCAGCAGCGAGGCGAGCACCGCAAGCGCCGGGTTCACGTAGCCGGGCACAGTGTCGGCTCCGCATGAGGTGTCGCTCAGCGGCAGCAGCGACTGGCCGCCCCGGTGGCCCGTGGACGCGTTCTCCGCTGTGTAACGGCACACCCTGTCCTTGACGTCCATCATGTCGTCGTCCAGGTGCGAGAGCCCGAAACCGTAGGTCGCGGCGAGCGCCAGGACCGAGGTCCACGCCATCCGCGACCAGACGCGCGCTCCGCCCGGCGCGGCGGCGGCCCGCGACCGTCCCGCCCGGACGGACGCGACCACCATCACGGCGGCGGCGGAGGCGGCCATCGGCCAGCCGAACGTCAGGGCCAGCACGCCGAGCAGCGCCAGGAGCACCGCGTACTTCGGCGCCACGACGACCAGGAGCAGTACCCCCACGACCAGCAGGAACACGGCTCCGAGCCCGACCTTGCCGAGCTCGGCGGACCGCGCGGAGGACAGCGCCGGGGCCAGGAAGAGCGTGACGAGCAGGCTCGGCACCAGGGCCACCCCGACCAGGCTGAAGGCCGCCTCGCCGTTCGTGGCGAACGAGAGCGCCGTCCCTCCGGCGAAGACGACCCCGGCGGTGATCCAGTACTTCACCCCCCGACTTCACCGCATCGCCCCGCGTTTCGCAAAGCGGCGGCGAGAACCGAACGTCAGGGGATCGAGATGTAACCGAACGCGGGGCTTACCCCCTACGTCCTACTCTTGGGCAGCGCGAACCCGACGAGACCCGAGGTGGACGTGAACGACCAGGTGAGCATCGCCGACATGTTCGACCGGCTGACCGGCACCCAGCAGGCCCCGCCCTGGTGGCTGGTGGCGCTGGCCGGCGTCGTGGCCCTGGCCGCCGTGGCGCACGGCCCGACCTGGCGGCTCGCCCGCAACGTGGTGACCATCGCGCACGAGGGCGGGCACGCCCTGGTCGCGCTGCTCACCGGCCGCAAGCTGGACGGCATCAAGCTGCACTCCGACACCTCCGGCGTGACGGTGTCGCGGGGCAAGCCGCACGGCCCCGGGATGGTGTTCACCGCGATGGCCGGGTACGTGACGCCGCCGCTGCTCGGGCTGCTGTTCGCGGCGCTGCTGGCGGGCGGCCGGATCACGCTCATGCTGTGGTTCTCGCTCCTGCTGCTCGCCGGGACGCTGGTCATGATCCGCAACGCCTACGGCGCGCTGTCGGTGCTGCTCACCGGCGCGGTGGTGTTCGCGGTCTCCTGGTTCGCCGGGGAGACCGTGCAGGCGGGGTTCGGTTACCTGGCCGCCTGGTTCCTGCTGCTCGCGGGCACCCGTCCGGTCGTGGAGCTGCAGCGGATGCGGACCCGCCGGATGGCCCCCAGCTCCGACGCCGACCAGCTCGCGCACCTGACCGGCGTGCCCGGCCTGTTCTGGGTGACGGTGTTCGGGCTGGTCGCGCTGCTGTCGCTGGTCGCGGGCGGCGCGCTGCTGTTCCCGGACGGCGCGTCCGCGGGCGTCTGAGGCCCCCGGCGGGCCGCACCGAGACCGAGGCCCCCGTCGGCGCGCTCGCCGGCGGGGGCCTTCCCGTGGCGATCAGGTGATCAGCGGCAGAGCGCGGCGTCGATCGCCTTGGTGATGTCCGCGCGGAAGGCCGGCTCGGCCTCCAGGGCCGGGCTGGACTGGTTGTAGGTGACCACGGCCTGGCGGCCGCCGTCCCGGCTGGTGTAGGACCAGGTCCGGTAGCCGGGCCAGCCGCCGTCGTGGCCCCAGGCGAACCCGCAGGACGTCCTGATCCGGGCGAGGCCGAGGCCGTAGTCCTCCTTCACCCAGTCGTCGGTGACCGGGCGCGTCGTCATCATCGCCTTCTGGACGCGCGGGGGCAGCAGCCGCCCCGTCACCAGGGCCCGCTGGAACCGCGCCACGTCGTCCACGGTGGAGACGATCCCGCCGGACGTCCAGCCGCTGGACGGGCTGATCATCGTGCTGACGTCGCCGTACTGGTCGAAGTAGCCATGCGCGTACGGGCCGTGGAATCCGGTGTCGGCGACGGGCAGGAAGGTGTGGCGCAGCTTCAGCGGCTTGACGATCCGGCGCTGGAGCTCCTCGCCGAACGGGCGGCCGGTGGCCTTCTCCACGATCATCCCGGCGAGGATGTAGTTGGTGTTGGCATAGTTCCACTTCGCGCCGGGCCTGCTCAGCGGGGCCTTCTCCTGCGCGATGTCGACCAGCTCGCGCGGCTTCCAGACGCGGGCGGGGTCCTGCCAGATCCGCGGGTCCTGCACGTACTCGTTCAGCCCGGACGTCTGCGCGAGCAGCTGCCGGACGGTGATCCTCCGGCCGTCGTTGCCGTTGCGCGCGACCACGCCGGGCAGCCAGCGGGCGACGCTGTCGTCCAGCGAGAGCCGGTGCTCGGCGACCAGCCGCAGGACGACCGCGGCGGTGAAGGTCTTGGTCACGCTGGCGATGCGGAACCGCAGGTCCGGGGTCATCTTCTGGCCCGTCGCGGTGTTCGCGACGCCCGCGGTGACCCGCGTGACCTCGCCGCCGCGCCGGGAGAGGGCGATGACTCCGGGCTGCCCGTCCCTGACCAGGCGGTCCGCGGCCTGCTGGAGGGCGGCGCGCCCCGTCGCGGCGCCGGCCGCCCCGGACGTCCGGGGGCCGGTGGCCGCGGCGGAGGCGGTGGCCGCC
>NZ_JBFAOF010000706.1:0-3929 GCF_040675125.1 Spirillospora sp. NPDC049652
CGCGTTCGTCGAGACGTCCTCCTACGGGCCGCGCGCCGCCGACGCCGTCGTGCGCGCGCTGGGCGTGGACGTCGTCGTGCACGGCAGCGACCGCCCCTACGCCGCCCCCCTGGACCTCGGCCTCGGTGAGGCCGCCCGCCACGCCTTCCGCGTGGCCAACCCGTACCGCCTACTCGGAGGAGAGGAGCGAACCCATGTCGCCTGACGCCGTTCTCATCGAGGGCAGGTCCTGTCTGCCGGAGCTGCCCGCCCGGCCGCTGGACAAGCACGAGCTGCGGGAACTGGTGGACGAGCTGGCCGAACGGCCCGAACTCTGGCGGCAGCACGTCGCCTTCTCCGACGGCGAGCGGCACTACGCGTCGCTCCACCGCGACGAGTACGTGGACGTGTGGCTGCTGTGCTGGACGCCGGAGAACGACACCGGCTGGCACGACCACGACGTGTCGTCCGGCGCGGTGCGGGTGGTCGCGGGCGAGCTGGAGGAGTGCAACCCGCGGATCGGCGGTGAGCACGTGCGCGTGCGCGTCGGCGAGGGCGCGTCGTTCTCGTTCGGCCCCGACCACATCCACCGGCTCGTCGGGTCGGCCGAGGCGAGCGTGTCGATCCACGCGTACTCGCCGCCGCTGTGGCGGCTCGGCCAGTACTCCATCAGCGACGACGGCGTGATGCGCCGGATCTCGGTCAGCTACGCCGACGAGCTGCGTCCGCTGGACGACTGAGCCGGTCCGACGCCGCGCACACGAGGACGGCGGCCAGGAAAGCCACGGCCGCGCTTCTGAGCAGCCCGGCCTCGTAGTAGGTGTCCGACGCCGCGTGGCGGGACACCAGGCCCGCCACGCCGCCGACGCCTGCCGCCAAAGCAAGCTGCCCGCACCACCCGGCCACCCGCTTGAGGCTCTGGCCTCGCAGTGTCTCCCGCAGGGCGAGGACGGCCGCCGCGACGCACACCGCCAGCCCGGCCGCCGCCGACGGCAACGCCAAGCCGAAGTTCACGCCGTACCGGATGGCCAGGGCCGGGACGAAGAACAGCACCAGCGCCCAGCACAGCCCGGCGGTCACCGTCCGGACGGCCACTCCGGGCTCACCCCGTTCCCCGTAGCGGTCCGCCACCAGGCGCGCGCCCACGAGGACCGCCAAGGCGGCGAGCGCCGAGGGCAGGCGGCCGGGCAGGTGGCCCAGGTTGTAGAGCAGGGCCGTGTCGTAGACGGTCAGGACGAGCTGCCCCAACCCCCAGGTGTACGCGCCGAACGCCACGAGCCCGACCACCCCGAGCGGACGTTCCACGGCGGTGTCGTGCCGGGTCGTCCAGCCGATCCACACCGGCGTGAGGACGGCGGAGGCGACCCTGATGGCGATGTCGGCGTCCGTGTAGGGGTTGTGGAAGTGCTGCTCGACCAGGCAGAACACGGTCGTGTAGACGGCGGAGGCGGCCCAGAGGGGCGGGCCGTCCAGCAGGCGGCGGTACCACCGGACCGACAGCCGGCGCAGGACGACGCCGTACGCCAGCAGGACGAACGGCAGCTCCAGGAACGCCTGCACGCGCAGCACGCTGAGGGCCAGCAGACCGGGGGCCGGGACATGTGAAGCGAAGGCCCGCATGCCCGGACCGTCGGCCAGGGCGAACCAGCCCGACGGCAGGTAGGAGGCGACGAAGGAGACGTCCCCGCCGTGCTCCCGGAGGACGTAGACCGTGAACAGCACCTGGTTGAGGTAGACGAGCCCGGCCACGAGGGCCAGGCCCGCCGAGGGACGTCTCCAGGGCATGGTCAGGTCAGGGTCGAGGTCTTGACCGCCACGAGGACGAGGAGCAGGGCGAAGAGCGCGACTCCGGCGGCCGCCTGGACCAGGGCGCGGCGGGCCTTGGGGGCGTAGGCGAAGGCGACCGCGATCACGCCGCCCGCGAGGAAGCCGCCGAGGTGGCCCTGCCAGGAGGTCAGCCCGGCCGAGATCACCAACCAGACCAGGACGTAGAGGGTCTGCTGGTTGGCGGCGCGCATGTCGTGGCCGAGGCGGCGGCTGAACACCCAGTAGGACGCCGCCAGGCCGAACACCGCGCCGGACGCGCCGAGCGCGCCGGTCGTGGGCGCGACCAGGAAGGCCAGCACCGAGCCGCCCAGCGCGGAGAGCAGGTAGAGCGCGCCGAAGCGGGCCCAGCCGAGCATCTCCTCGGTCCGCCTGCCGAGGGTCCACACCCACCACATGTTCAGCGCGATGTGCAGGACGCCGAACCCGGCGCCGGGCGGCTGGTGCAGGAACGCGGAGGTGATCAGCCGGTACCACTCGCCGTGCGCGATGCCCACCTGCGTCCAGCCGGGCGGGACGTGCCCGCCGTCCACGAAGTAGTGGCCGTCCGGCGAGCGCAGGCCGGTGCCGAGCGCGTCCAGGCGGTCCACGATGCCGGGGGCGGCGAGTTCGCCCAGGTAGGCCAGGACGCAGAGGCCGATGATCGTGTAGCTGACCCAGGGGGTGCCGCCCACGCGTCCGCCGAACACCGACCGGGCCTGCCGGACGCTCCGGTGGCCCTCCCGGACGCACTCGACGCACTGCTGCCCGACCGCCGCGTCGCGCAGGCAGTCGGGGCAGGTGTAGCGGTCGCACCGGACGCAGCGGACATAGGTCTCGCGCTTGGGGTGCCGGTAGCAGGACGGCGTCTCGTTCTGGGGCCGGGGCGGCGGCGCGGCCGGGGTGTCCGCCGGCGGTCCGGCCGGGGGCTCGGCGGTGGTCATCGGGGGGCTCCGTTCGGGGCTGGGGGGCGCCGATCATAGCGGCGGGAAACGACACCGGCCGCTGGTCGAGATCGCTAGGATGCGCGGAAAAGTACTTAATCATGGTGGTTTGTCGATGGCGTCTCGCCGCGTCCGCCGTAGCGCGGCGTCCCTGCTGGTCTGCGTTCCGCTCGTGCTCGGCGGGTGCGCCTCGAACGCGCCCGCGGCCTCCAAGCGGCCCAAGTCCGTCGACCGGGTCGCCGGGTCCGCGCCCGTGGTGATGTTCCTCGGCGACTCCTACACGGTCGGCGAGAAGGGCGTGCAGCCCGAGACCACCTACGCCGCCGCCACCGCGCGGCTGCTGGGCTGGCAGGTCATCGTGGGCGGACGGTCCGGGACCGGGTTCGTCAACCCCGGCGCCAAGAACAACCCGTTCGGCAAGCTCTTCGAGGACCAGCTCGGATGGCGGCCCGCGCCCGCCCTGCTCATCGTGTCCGGCGGCCACAACGACGCCAAGTTCCCGCCCGCGCAGGCGTCGGACGGGGCGCTGGCGCTGCTGCAGAAGGTGCGGGCGCGCTGGCCGCGCACCCGGATCGTGCTGGTCGGGCCGCTGTGGGGCAGCGACCACCCGTCCGCCGGGGCCCTCGCGGTGCGGGACGGGCTGCGGACGGTCGCCGGACAGTTCAAGGTCCCGTTCATCGACCCCCTCGCGGAGCGGTGGATCACCGGGGACCGGGACGAGGGCACCGGGAACGCGCCCCGCTTCGTCAAGCCGGACAGGGTTCATCCGACGCCGGACGGCCACCGCTACCTCGCGACCCGTCTCGCCGAGGACCTCCGGAAGGCCGGTCTGGCCCATCCGGCGTACAACGGCTGACCGCCTCGTCCAGGCCGAGGCGGGCGCCCTCGGCGAAGGCCTCGGCGAACGCGGCCTCGCCGAGCGCGGACGCCGCGGACGCGGTGACCCGGTCGACGTCGCCCCGCTCGGCGGGCGGCAGCGGAGCCCCGACCCCGCGCCGGGCCGCGTCGGCGGACCCGAGCAGCAGCGCGGCCCGGCGCGCGTCCCCGGCCAGGGCGAACGCGCCCGCCATGCCCTCCAGTGACAGCGCGAGCGCGCGGGCCTCGGCCAGCTCGCGGGCGATCGCCAGCCCGGCGCGGTGGCGGTCGAACGCCGCCGCGGGGTCGCCGCGCAGCTCGGCGATGAAGCCCTCCTCGTGGGCCATC
>NZ_JBFAOF010000707.1:0-3923 GCF_040675125.1 Spirillospora sp. NPDC049652
CGACGCCCTGCTCGACCGCTTCGACACGGCCGTCGGGCGGACGCGCGCCGCGTGGGAGGAACCCGCGCCGGCGCCGCCGTCCGGCGCGAACGTGCTGGCCGGGGCCCGGTCCTGGCTGCACGAGGTCGCCGTCACCGGCTGGCGCGGCGTGAGCCACGACCTGGTCGCGGCGGTCGACCCGACCGTCGAGGCGCTGCTCGCCGATCCGGGCCTGCGCCGTATCGCCATGCTGCTGGACGGCCTCGCCGCCGAGCTGCGCGCGTCCAGCCCGGTCGCGACGATGGCCCGCGTCCCGGCCCGCCGCTGGGGCGACCTGTGGGCCCGCGCGATGCTGCTCACCTGGCAGGGCGGCGGTTCCGCGGGCGAGCGGGTGTCGGGACGGCTGCTGCCGCTCGGCGTGGACGTCCACGAGCATCCGACCGCCGTCCAGATCCAGGTCCACGGCGTCCTGGAGAGCGGCGGCGCCGCGCGGCTGGTCCGGGCGGCCGTCACGGCCGGGAAGGTCGACACGATCGTCGGACCGGCCGTCTGGGGCCTGCTCGACGGCCATCCCGTCCTGCTGGCCGCGCTCGCCGAGCACCGCGCCGTGGAGATCGACGGCATGACGCTGCTGCCCGGCGGCGACCTGCTCTGGTCGGAGGACGCGGCCGAGGCCGGCGAGCCCGCCGACCCGTTCGCCACCGCGCGGCTCCGGCTGGACGAGGCGACCGCCCCGCCCGTGCCGCCGCTGGAGCGGCACCCGGTGCGGATCGCCGAGCCGGTCCTGCTGGAGGGCTACCGGATCGACGGCTCCGACCTGGTCCTCGACGACCACCGGCTGCGGGTCGAGACCGGGAACCTGCCCGGCGCGGGCCCGCTCACGCCCGCCCTCATCGCCGCATCCAGCGCCTGCGTCGGGCTGGTCCGGTGGGACGCGGGCGGCTGGTCGCTGCGCCCGCTCGCCGTCCAGGCCACGGTGAAGAAGAAGCCGGTGGCCGCGCACGGCGGCGACTGGGCGCTCGGCCCGACCGATCCGAAGATCGTCAAGGCGCAGGCGCGGTCCGGTGACGCGGTCGCGGTGCTGCGCGAGCGAGCAGGGCGGTTGCTGCGCAAATGACCGAGACGAATGCGGAAGAGACGAGCCATGGACCGTCCGCCGACGCGACCGCCGAACCGTCCCCCGACGCGGCCTCCGCTGCGGACCGCGCCCACGCCAACCGCAGGCGGGCGCTCTACTGGCGGCTGATGGCGCGGATGTTCGACGGCGAGGAGCAGCCCGCGCTGGAGTCGTCCGCCGTGGCCGTGGTGGACGCGGTCGGCCTGCCCCCGGCGCTGCTCGATCCCGCGGTGTCGATGGACAACCTGCTCCAGCGCTTCCCCGAGCTGGAACCCGAGTTCGAGAACCTGTTCGCCACGGCGGGCGGCGGCTCGGAGACCGCTGATGACGGCGCGGTCGGCGCGGGAGCGGTCCGCAATGCGGCGCTCATCTCCAAGCTGCTGCTCAACGTGTTCCAGACCGGCCAGGGCAATGTCAGCGCCGACCAGCTCGCCGCCTGGCAGCGCGACGCCACCCGGCTCCGCCGCGCCCTGTGCGGCGGACAGGGCGACGGCGCGGGGCCGGGCGGCTGCCAGGCCGGTGGGCAGGGCGCGGGCGGCGCGTCCGGAGGCGGCGGCTCGAAGCCGGGTGGAGCGGACGGCGAGGGCTCCGGAGCGGACGCGGGCGGTCCGGCCGGGATCACCCGGACCCCGGGCTTCGGCCCGGGCGGGGCCGGGGCCGGTTTCGACGTCGGGGACATCGAGCGCATCCTCCGCGACATCGAGGGCGACCTGGTCAAGCGGATGCGGCTGCGCGAGGTCCTCGCCGACCCCGGGCTCGCGGCGCGGCTCACCCCGAGCATGTCGCTGATCGAGCAGCTGCTGCGCGACAAGTCGAACCTGTCCGGGGTGGCGCTGGCCAACGCCAAGCGGCTGATCCGCCGGTACGTGGACGAGGTCGCCGAGGTGCTGAAGACGCAGGTGCGGCAGACCAGCGTCGGCACGCCCGACCGGTCCGTCCCGCCGAAGCGGGTGTTCCGCAACCTCGACCTCGACCGGACGATCTGGAAGAACCTCACCAACTGGAGCCCGGACGACGAGCGCCTCTACGTCGACCGGCTGTTCTACAAGCACACCGCCAAGCGCACCGTCCCGGCCCGCCTGGTCGTCGTGGTGGACCAGTCCGGGTCGATGGTCGACTCCATGGTCAACTGCACGATCCTGGCGTCGATCTTCGCCGGGCTGCCCAAGGTGGACGTGCACCTGATCGCCTACGACACCCGCGCGATCGACCTGACGCCCTGGGTGCACGACCCGTTCGAGGTGCTGCTGCGCACCAGGCTCGGCGGCGGCAACGACGGGCCGGTGGCGCTCGCGATGGCCCGTCCCAAGATCACCGATCCGCGGAACACCGTGCTGGTGTGG
The DNA here is from genome assembly GCF_040675125.1 of Spirillospora sp. NPDC049652. NCBI lineage: Bacteria > Bacillati > Actinomycetota > Actinomycetes > Streptosporangiales > Thermomonosporaceae > Spirillospora > Spirillospora sp. NPDC049652. The sequence goes on from NZ_JBFAOF010000707.1 coordinate 2,440, forward strand.
ATCTCGGACTTCTACGAGTTCGACCGCTCCCAGCCGCTGTTCGACGGGCTCCAGGCGGTGCACCGGTCCGGGGTGAAGGTGATCCCGGTCGGCTCGGTGACCAGCTCCGGGAGCCAGCACGTCAACCCGTGGTTCCGGCAGCGCTTCAAGACCATGGGCACGCCGGTGGTCTCCGGCCGCATCGGCCGGCTCGTGTCCGAACTCAAGAACTTCCTCGACTAGGAGGCCCCAGATGACCGAGTCCGACAAGCAGGGGATGCTGCGCGCGCCCGCCGAGGTGAAGTACGCCGAGGAGCTGGACTACCTGGAGTCGGTGGACGACGGCCCGAAGCCGTTCGCGTGGCGGCTCAGCCCGAAGATGGTCCGCACGTTCGTCCTCGGCTCCGAGCGCGCGGACGGCCTGGACCGGGAGATCCCGCAGAAGTGGTTCGGCGACCGGACGTTCGTCGAGCGCAGCATCGTCACGCTGGCGTCCGACCGCGGCCTGCTGCTGATCGGCGACCCCGGCACCGGCAAGAGCTGGCTGGCCGAGCTGCTCGCCGCCGCGGTCTGCCGCAACTCCACGCTGGTGGTGCAGGGCACCGCGGGCACCACCGAGGACCACATCAAGTACTCCTGGAACGTCTCGATGGTGATCGCCAAGGGCCAGTCCCGGGAGTCGATGATCCCGTCCCCGATCATGACCGCGATGGAGACCGGCGTGATCGGCCGGTTCGAGGAGCTGACCCGCTCGACCAGCGACGTCCAGGACGCGCTGATCTCGATCCTGTCCGAGAAGTACGTGTCCATCCCCGAGCTGGACGACGACAACATCGTGTTCGCCAAGCCCGGCTTCTCGATCATCGCGACGGCCAACAGCCGGGACCGGGGCGTCAACGACCTGTCGTCCGCGCTGAAGCGCCGGTTCAACTTCGTCCGCATCCCGGTGGTGACCAACAAGCGGAGCGAGGCGGAGATCGTCCGGTTCCGCACCACCGAGCTGCTGCGCCGGCACCGGATCGAGCTGGAGGTGCCGCCGACGCTGCTGGACATCCTGCTGCAGAGCTTCGCCGACCTGCGCACCGCCTCGGCCGCCGCGACCAGCGACGACGAGCGGCTGGAGTCGGCGCTGTCCACGGCCGAGCAGATCGGCGTCCTGGAGGACGCGATCCTGCACAGCCGGTTCTTCGGGGACGAGGTGCTGCGCGCGACGACCCTGGCGTCCTCCCTGGTCGGGTCGCTGGCCCGGCGCACCCCGGAGGACCTGGCGATCCTGAACAAGTTCTGGCACGGCGTGGTCGAGGGACGCGGCAAGAAGGAGGGCGGGGAGTGGAAGGAGTTCCTGGAGGGCGGCCGCGAGGCGATCGCGACCCTCTCGTGACCGCCTCCGGCACGGCCCCCGAACCCCTGGAAGCGCGGAAGGGACGACCGGTGCGCGACGAGCAGGCCGAACGGGACGGGCAGGACGGGCCGTTCGCGGCGCTGCGCGGCTAGCTGCGGGACGC
>NZ_JBFAOF010000708.1:0-3921 GCF_040675125.1 Spirillospora sp. NPDC049652
CCGGCCGCGCGCGTCGTCGATCACGATCGCGCCGTCCATCTTGGCGAGCTCGCGCAGCCGGGTCGCGGAGAACTCCACGTCCAGCTCGAAGCCGCCGGTGCAGATCTCACTGACCTGCGCGTCGTAGCCGAGCACGATCAGTCCGCCGGTGTGGCCGCGCAGGATGCGCTCCAAACCGTCCCGGATCTGGGTGCCCGGGGCCACCGCGGCGAGCGTGGCGCGGCGGCGTTCGTCATGACCCTTGTCGATTGCTGGCACCTGGCCCCCGGAGGTCGCTTAACGGCGTCAGTTTACCGAGAGGGCCGGGTGGACGGCTCCTCCCCTGGTCGCAAGCGTGACGCGTACGGCACTGGTCGGTGAGGCGGACGTGTCAGGGGGCCGTGAAGGACACCTGGAGCGCCTGGGTCAGGCTGTCCACCTCCATCACCTTCATACCCTCGAAATCGCTGAGTTGCGGATCGGCGCGCCTGAGCGGGGACCCGTCGCCGAGCTCCAGCGACCCGCGCGGCACCACCGCGTGCTTGAACCCGAGCCGCGCCGCCTCGGCGAGCCGGCGCTGGACGCCCGGCACCACCCGCACCTCGCCCGCCAGCCCGACCTCGCCGAGCGCGACCAGGGTGGACGACAGCGACTGCTCGACGGTCGAGCCGGCGACCGCCAGGGCCATCGCGAGGTCGACGGAGGTCTCGGTGAGCCGGACGCCGCCGACGGTCGAGACGTACACGTCCTGCTCGTGCATGGAGATCTTGCAGCGCTGGGCGAGGACGGCCAGCACCATCGCGACGCGCGAGGCGTCCAGGCCGGAGTGGGCGCGGCGCGGGGACGGCAGGTGCGACTTGGCGACCAGCGCCTGCACCTCCGCGACCAGCGGGCGCCGTCCCTCCAGCGTGACCGTGACGCAGGTGCCGGGCACCGGTTCCTCGCGGCGGGTGAGGAACAGCCCGGACGGGTCGGGCAGCCCGACGAGCCCGACCTCCGACAGGTCGAAGCAGCCGAGCTCGTCGGTCGGGCCGTACCGGTTCTTGACGGCGCGGATCATGCGCAGCCTGCTGTGCCGGTCGCCCTCGAAGTACAGGACGACGTCGACCAGGTGCTCCAGCAGCCTGGGCCCGGCGATCGCGCCCTCCTTGGTGACGTGCCCGACCAGCACGACCGTGATGCCGCGCTCCTTGGCGACCCGGATCAGGTTGGCCGCGACCTCCCGGATCTGGGTGACGCCGCCGGGCGCGCCGTCCACCTCCGACGTCCCGACCGTCTGGATCGAGTCGACGACCAGCAGCACCGGCTCGACCGCGTCGATGTGGCCGAGGATCGCCGACAGCTCCGTCTCGGCGGCCAGGTACAGGTCGTCGGTGATCGCGCCGACCCGGTCGGCGCGCAGCCGCACCTGCTCGGCCGACTCCTCCCCGGTCACGTAGAGCACCGGCCGCCGCTCGCCGCCCTCGCCGCCCTCGGCGTCGCCTGCCGCGCCGCTGCGGACGGCGGCCAGCGGATCCTGCGCGGAGCCCTTGCCCGTGCGGGCCTGCGGCGGGACGGACGCCAGGGCCGGAGCGGACGCGAGCGCCGCGACCTCCAGCAGCAGCGTGGACTTGCCGATGCCCGGCTCACCCGCGAGCAGCAGGACGGCCCCGGGCACGATGCCGCCGCCGAGCACCCGGTCGAGCTCGTCCAGCCCGGTGGGCCGGGAGCGCGCGGACCGCACGTCCACCTGCCCGATCGGACGCGCCGGGGCCGACACCGGACCGGCCGAGACGACCCGGGCGGGCGTCGCGGACGCGGCTTCGACGATCGTGCCCCACGCCTGGCACTCGCCGCACCGCCCCACCCACTTGGACGTCTGCCACCCGCACTCGGAGCAGTGGTAGGCCGCCCGCGCCGTCTTCGCCTTCGCCATGCGCCGAAGGTTACGGCCCGCCACCGACAGACACCGCGTTCTGTTCCCGGCCCGGCCAGTCTTTGGTCACCTGCCGTGTCGGACCGATGACCTTCGGCGTGCGGACCCTTAGCGTGTCGTCCGGAGCCCGGCCCGGACGGCACGCCGACTCACGGCTCCGACGCGAAAGGACCGGGACATGCGCAACCTCGCGACCACCCTCGCGCTGACGACGGCCGCCGCACCGGTGCTCCTCGCGCCCTCCCCGGCCACCGCCGCGTCCCCGCGGCATGCGGCCTCCGGCCCCTCTTACGAGGCCCCGGGGCTTCGCTACGTGGCCCTCGGCGACTCGTTCACGTCCGGGCCCCTGATCCCGAGGCAGCACGGCCTGGTGGGCTGCCTGCGCTCGGACCACAACTACCCGTCGCTGCTCGCCGCGTCCCTGCGCGCACGGCTCACCGACGTGAGCTGCACGGGGGCCGACACGGGCGACATGACCCACCCGCAGTTCACGGCCACCGGCTTCAACCGGGCGCAGCTCGACGCGGTCACCCGGGACACCGACCTGGTGACCCTCGGCGTCGGTGGCAACGACATCGGGTTCACCCAGATGGTCGTCACCTGCGCGACCGAGAGCCTGCGGGCCCCGCTGGGCGCCCCCTGCGCCCGGCACTACGGCACCAGCATCGACAAGCAGATCGCGAAGACCGCCCCGAAGGTCGCGAAGGTGCTGCGCGGCATCCACACCCGCGCGCCGCACGCCCGCGTCCTGCTGGTCGGCTACACGCGCATCCTCCCGGACACCACCGGCTGCTGGCCGCTCGTCCCGTTCTCGGCGGGCGACGTCCCCTTCCTGAACACCACCGAGCGCAAGCTCAACGACATGCTCAAGAAGACGGCGGCCGCGAACGGCGCGACGTTCGTCGACACCTACGCCGGCGCGACGGGCCACGACGTCTGCGCCCCGCCCGCGTCCCGCTGGGTGGAGGGCATGCTCCCGTCCCACAAGGCCGCCCCGGCCCACCCCAACGAGCTCGGCATGCGCCAGATAGCCGCCCGCGTCCGCTCAGCCCTCACCACCACCGCCGACCGCTGACGGCGGCCGCGGGCCCGGTCTCAGAGGGAGAGGGTCTTGCGGGTTCGGGTGATGAGGGTGCGGAGGTGGTCGGAGACGGCGTCGGGGCGTTCGAGCATGGCCATGTGGCCGGCGTCGGGGAGGACCTCCAGGCGGGCGTCCGGGAGGCGGGACGCCAGGTGGAGGGTGTGGCCCACCGGGGTGAGCTGGTCGTGCTCGGCGCCGAGCAGGAGGGTGTCGACCTTGCCGAGGTGGGCGCACTCGGAGATGACCTCGTGGGTGATCATCGAGTGCAGGAAGTCGAGGACGGCGTCCATCCGGGTGTCGGCGGCCATCTGCTCGGCGAAGGCGACGGCGGAGGGGCTCGCGCCGGGGCCGAAGGCGACGCGGTCCTCGAAGAGCAGGACGCCGTCGCGGCCGAGGTGCCGGACCTTCTCGATGAGCGACGAGCCCGCGCCGACCAGCCGCAGGGTGCGCGGGAGGGTGCGCTGGGAGAGGCGGGCCGCCAGGGCGGGCAGGCCCAGCGAGACCTGGCCGAGGCCGCCGGACGAGGTGTTGCAGAGGGCCGCGGCGACGACGCGGTCGCCGAGCAGGTGCGGGTACTCGTCGGCGAAGCGCTGGATGGTCATGCCGCCCATGGAGTGGCCGACCAGGACGACCGGGGTGCCCTCCGGGACGGTCTGCTCGATGACGTCGGCGAGGTCGTGGGCGAGGCGGGGCAGGCCGTAGTCGTCGCGGGCGCCGCCGTCGGAGCGGCCGTGGCCGCGCTGGTCCCAGAACACCAGGCGGCCGAGGTCGCGCAGGGCGCGGCGCTGGAAGTGCCAGGAGTCCTGGGAGAGGGTCCAGCCGTGGGAGAAGACGATCGCGAGGTCGGTGCGGTCCTCGCCGTCCACCTCGGCGTACAGGCGGGTGCCGTCGGACGCGCGGACCGGGACCGGGCGGCCGCGCAGCGAGCCGAACGGCTCGCCGGCGT
>NZ_JBFAOF010000709.1:0-3916 GCF_040675125.1 Spirillospora sp. NPDC049652
GGGGAGTCCTGAGGCGGGCGGGGAGCGGCCCACCGGGCCGGACGAGGACCGGGGACCCGGACAGGAACCCGGGCGGTGGCCGCGAGACCCGGGCATGGAGAACGGGGGGCCGCAGTGACGGCGACCGGCGACGGCGAGGTGCTGGTGTCGGCGGAGGGGGTGTTCAAGCACTTCCCGATCCGCCAGGGCATCGTGTTCAAGAAGGAGGTCGCGCGCGTCCACGCGGTGGACGGCGTGGACCTGACCGTGCGGCGGGGCGAGACGCTCGGCGTCGTCGGTGAGTCGGGCTGCGGCAAGTCGACCCTCGCGCGCTGCCTGGCGGCCCTGCACCCGGTGAGCGGCGGCCGGATCCTGTTCGAGGGCACCGACATCACCAGGCTGTCGCGGGCCGGCCTGAAGGCGTTCCGGCGCGACGTCCAGATGATCTTCCAGGATCCGTACGGGTCGCTGAACCCGCGCCGCCGGGTCGGCTCGATCATCGGCGACCCGTTCGCGATCCACGGCCTCGCCGACGGCGCCGAGCGCAAGAGCCGCGTCCAGGAGCTGATGGAGCTGGTCGGGCTGAACCCCGAGCACTACAACCGGTTCCCCGCCGAGTTCTCCGGCGGCCAGCGGCAGCGCATCGGCATCGCCCGCGCCCTCGCGCTCAAGCCCAGGCTCATCATCTGCGACGAGCCGGTGTCGGCGCTGGACGTGTCCATCCAGGCCCAGGTCATCAACCTGCTGAAGGACCTGCAGGACGAACTCGGCCTCACCTACGTGTTCATCGCGCACGACCTGTCGGTCGTGCGGTACGTCTCGGACCGGGTCGCGGTCATGTACCTCGGCCGGGTCGTGGAGGACGCCGCCGAGGCCGAGCTGTACGGCGGCCCGCGGCACCCGTACGCCGCGGCGCTGCTGTCGGCGGCGTCGATCGCCGACCCCGACGAGGCCGAGCGCGCCGAGCGGATCGTGCTGACCGGCGACGTGCCGTCCCCGATCGACCCGCCGTCCGGCTGCCGGTTCCATCCGCGCTGCCCGAAGGCGCAGGACCGCTGCGTCACCGACGACCCGCCGCTGGTCGTCCGCGACGGCGACCCGGCCGACCACCTGACCGCCTGCCACTTCCCGGTGGAACCCGGCGAGAGCCTGGCGCGCGAGCACGCCGGCATCAGCCAGGTCTCCACCGAACCGGACCTGCCGGAGGCGACCCCGTGACGAGCCTGTCCGAACTCGAACCCGAGATCGTCCCGCCGGACGCGGTCGAGGCCCGCGTCCGGGGCCGCTCGCCGCTGCAGCTCGCGTGGGCGCGGTTCCGCGACGACAAGGTCGCGCTGGCGTTCCTGGTGATCCTCGCCCTGATCGTCGTGTTCGCCCTGCTCGCTCCGCTGTGGGCGTCCTGGACCGGCCACCCGTACTCGGCGACGTTCCCCAAGGAGGGCCTGGACGTCAACGGGCAGCCGATCGGGCCGTCCGAGGACTTCTGGCTCGGCGCCGACCAGCTCGGCCGGGACGTGCTGGTCCGCGCCGCCTACGGCGCCCGGATCTCGCTGCTGGTCGGCATCGCCGCCGCCGCCCTCGCCTCGGTCGTCGGCGTCCTGGTCGGCACCCTCGCCGGGTACGTCGGCGGCGCGTCCGACGCGATTCTGGCGCGGCTGATGGACATCACCCTCGCGCTGCCGTACTTGCTGATCGCGATCACCCTGGCGGTGACGTTCCAGGTGCAGTCGGTGGCGGCGAGCCTGACGATGACGATCGCGGTGATCGCGTTCTTCTCGTTCGCCGCGACCGGCCGGATCATCCGCGGCCAGGTGATGTCGATCAAGCAGAAGGAGTTCATCGAGGCGGCGCGGTCGCTGGGCGCGGGCCGCTGGCGGATCATGGTCGTGGACGTGCTGCCGAACCTGGTCGCGCAGATCACGGTGCTGGGCTCGCTGCTGATCCCGACCTCGATCGTGTTCGAGTCGACGCTGTCGTTCCTCGGCGTCGGGGTGCGGCCGCCGATGCCGAGCTGGGGCGCGATGCTCGGCGAGGGCAGCGAGGTGTTCCAGACCGCCTGGTGGCTGCTGGTCGTCCCGGCCGTCCTGCTGCTGCTGACGACGCTGTCGTTCAACCTGCTCGGCGACGCGATCCGGGACGCGATGGACCCGCGCGGGGACCGGCAGCCGGGGGGGAAGTGAACCATGCTCCGTTACGTCATCCGCCGCCTGCTGTACGCGGTCCTGGTCCTGTGGCTGGTGTCGACGCTGGTGTTCGCGTTCCTGCACCTGTCGCCGACGTCGGTCGAGCGGACGATCGGCGGGCCGCGCGCGTCCACCGAGACGCTGGAGCAGATCCGCCGCAACCTCGGCCTGGACCGGCCGGTGCTGGTGCAGTACTTCTCCTGGCTCGGGAACCTGGTGAAGGGCGACCTCGGCCAGTCCTACCTGAACGGCACCTCGGTCGCCTCCATCATCGAGAACCGGCTGCCGACCACGCTGTGGCTGGTCGCGGGCGCCGCGGTGATCTGGCTCATCGGGGGCGTCGCGTCCGGGGTGTACTCGGCGACGCACCCGCGGTCGGTCACCGACCGGGGCATCACGGTGATCGTGCTGGTCGGGCTGTCGCTGCCGTCGTTCGTGATGGCGCTGGTGCTGCTGTACGTGTTCTCCACCAAGCTGGGCGAGGCGGGCTTCCCGTACTTCGAGGCGGGGCCGCCGCTGCAGGAGCACTTCCTGCAGCGGATGCTGCTGCCGTGGATCGGCCTGGCGTTCCTGATGGTCGCGACGTACACGCGGCTGACCCGCGGGTCGATGCTGGACGTGATGGGCGAGGACTACATCCGCACCGCGCGGTCCAAGGGCGTCTCGGAGCGCCGGGTGGTGTTCCGGCACGGCCTGCGGTCGGCGCTGACGCCGGTCGTGACGCAGTTCGGCATCGACGTGGGCGCGCTGATCGGCTCGACGATCGTGATCGAGCGGGTGTTCGGCCTGCAGGGCGTCGGGCAGCTGGTGTACCAGTCGATCAACCTCGGCGACACCCCGGTGATCATCGGGGTGACGCTGATGGTGACGCTGTTCGTGGTGGTCGCGAACCTGATCGTGGACATCGGCTACTCGTTCCTGGACCCGCGCGTCCGGCTTTCCTGACCTGGCCGCCTACCGGCCGGCGGAGCCGGTCCGCGCCCAGCCCTCGCGGAGGAAGTCGAACCCGGCGGGTAGGGCGCGGGTCACGAAGTCCCAGTCGTGCTCGCCGGGCAGCACCTGGAGGGTGGACGGGACGCGCGCGCCGTCCAGGAGCCTCTTGAACTGCTGGGAGCTGCCCTCGACGACGGGGTTCCCGTCGTCCCGCCCGACGGCCATGAAGATCCGGACCTGCTTGGCGGCGTCGAGGTGCCGGTCGGGGCTGTTGGCGGCCTCCAGGTCCTCGCGGCCGCCGAACATGTGGTCCGGGTCGTCCACGCCGTAGTAGCCGGCGAGCGACACGACCTGGCCGAACAGGTCGGGGTGGCGGAGCCCGAGGTTCAGCGCGCCGTAGCCGCCCATGGAGAACCCGGCGATCGCGCGGTGCGCGGCGTCGCGCGGACGGGCGCCCTCCACGGCGGGGATGACGGCCTTCAGCAGCCGGCTCTCCACCAGGTCGGACCCGTCGGCGGCGTCGGCCCACTCGGTGTCGTCGTGGTGGTCGCCGTTGCCGTCGGGGACGGCGAGGACGAACGGCTGGCCGCCCTTGGCGAGGTACTTCCTCACCTCGTCGACCAGCCCGTCGTCCACCAGCGTCTTGGGGTCGCCGGGCACGCCGTGCAGGAAGTACACGACGGGCAGCTTGGAGGAGTCGGGCACGTTCGGCCGGTACACGACCAGGTCGTGCGCGGACTTCTCGGCGGGCAGCCGCACCTTGGAGGTGGAGACGCCCACGTGCGCGGGCAGGGCGGGCGGCGGCTCGGCGGTCTCGGCGG
>NZ_JBFAOF010000710.1:0-3910 GCF_040675125.1 Spirillospora sp. NPDC049652
CTTCCCGGGAGGCGCTGCAGGGGGCGTCGGCCGGACGTCCCGGGCGGGAGCGTCCGGCCCGGTGAGCCGCTCCGCCGGCCGGTCCGGACGGCGTGGCGGCTCTGGCGGGGGCGGGGTCTTCAGGAGGCCGCCGGACGGACCGACATGATCGTTCCGAACCGTCCGGACGGCGGGGGCCGGTCGCCCGGTCAGGCGCCGATGTAGTGCATGACGTGCTTGATCCGGGTGTAGTCCTCCACTCCGTACATCGACATGTCCTTGCCGTAGCCGGAGTGCTTGAAGCCGCCGTGCGGCATCTCCGACACGAACGGGATGTGCGTGTTGACCCAGACGGCCCCGAAGTCGAGGGCCTTGGTCATCCGCATCGCGCGGCCGTGGTCGCGGGTCCACACGCTCGCCGACAGGCCGTACTTGACGTCGTTGGCCCACCGGACGGCCTGCTCCTCGTCGGAGAAGCGCTGCACGGTGATCACCGGGCCGAAGATCTCGTTCTGCACCATCTCGTCGTCCTGGCGCAACCCGCTGACGACGGTCGGGGCGAAGAAGTAGCCGCGGTCGCCGACCCGCTCGCCGCCGGCCTCCAGGCGGGCGTGGTCGGGGGCCCGGTCGATGAACCCCTGCACGCGCTCCAGCTGGGCCCGGCTGTTGACCGGGCCGTAGTCGGCGTCCGCGTCGGGGTTCGGCGGGCCGACCGTCGTGCCGCGCGCCGCCTCGGCGAGGGCCGCGGTGAAGTCGTCCGCGAGCCGCTCGGCGACCAGGACGCGCGTCGCCGCCGTGCAGTCCTGCCCGGCGTTGAAGTACCCGGCCCCGGCGATGCCCTGCGCCGCGGACTCGACGTCCGCGTCGTCGAAGACCACGACCGGGGCCTTGCCGCCCAGCTCCAGGTGGACGCGCTTGAGGTCGTCGGCCGCCGCGCGCGCGACCTCCATCCCGGCACGGACGCTGCCGGTGATCGACACCATCTGCGGGATCGGGTGCGCGACCAGCGCGCGGCCCGTGTCCCGGTCGCCGCACACCACGTTGAACGCGCCCGGCGGCAGGAACTCGGCGGCGATCTCGGCCAGCAGCAGCGTGCTCGCCGGAGTCGTGTCGGACGGCTTCAGCACCACCGTGTTGCCCGCCGCGAGCGCCGGCCCGAACTTCCAGACCGCCATCATCATCGGGTAGTTCCACGGCGTGACCTGCGCGCACACCCCGATCGGCTCGCGCCGGACCGACGAGGTGTGGTCGGCCATGTACTCGGCCGTGGCCTTGCCCTCCAGGATGCGCCCGGCCCCGGCGAAGAACCGCAGGTTGTCCGCCATCGGCGGGATCTCCTCGTCCGCCGTCAGCCGCAGCGGCTTGCCGGTGTCGCGGCACTCGGCGGCGACCAGCTCGTCCGCGCGCGCCTCCACGGCGTCGGCGAACCGGAGCAGGGCGAGCGACCTGTCCTTCGGCGTCGCGTCGCGCCAGGCGGGGAAGGCCGCGGCGGCCGCGCGGAAGGCCGCGTCCACGTCCTCGGCGCCCGAGGCGGGCGAGGAGGCCCACACCTCACCGGTGCTGGGATCGACCACCTCCAGCGTCCCGCCGTCCTTGGCGTCGACGTACTCGCCGCCGATAAAGTTGCGCAGCCTGATCGCCTGCTCGCTGGTCATCGTCGACCCCTTCCCTGATGGCCACCGCAGCCGGAACCGTCGTTGGCCCCGACCCTTACAGAGGTTGTCCGCTTTGACAAGGGATTCCGTTGTTACGATCCAGTTTCACGACTGAATCCATCTCTCAACCCGTATCTCGCCCATGATGCCGCAGCAAGGAGACGCCACCATGACGGACCGCTCCCCGGAGCGCCGCCCGCCCGCGGGCAGCGCGCGCCGCACCGCCGTCCCGCTCGACGAGACCGCCAAGCAGATCATCGAGCAGCTCCAGCAGGACGGCCGCCGCTCCTACGCCGCGATCGGCAAGGCCGTCGGCCTGTCCGAGGCCGCCGTCCGGCAGCGCGTCCAGAAGCTCCTGGACACCGGCGTCATGCAGATCGTCGGCGTCACCGACCCGCTGATGCTGGGCTTCTCCCGGCAGATGATGATCGGCGTCAAGTGCGAGGGCGACCTGGAGAAGATCGCCGACGCCCTGGCCGCCATCGAGGCCATCGACTACGTCGTCATCACCGCGGGTTCCTTCGACATCCTGGTCGAACTGGTCTGCGAGGACGACGAGCAGCTCCTGGAGCTCCTCGGCCGCATCCGCGCCGTCCCGGGCGTCGTCTCCACCGAGAGCTTCGTCTACCTCAAACTCCGCAAGCAGACCTACACCTGGGGCACCCACTAACAGCGTCCCCGCACCTCCTCACCCCGCCCCCGCCAAGTCCCCAATATCCGAACCCCCGCTCCCACCCCTCACGGCCAATGACGTCCCTACGCAGAGCACGCCTCACTCTCCGTCAGCACCGTCGGAACGTCGATGCCGCCCCCGCCTGCCCCGGCCCGTCGCGCGCAGACCCTCACCAAGCCGCACCCCACCGCTGATCACACTCCCGCAGCCTCACGAGCGCGGACATCCTGCACAGCCATGACGTACGAGCCACCGACCAGACGGCCAACACAGTCACAGCGGCGCCGAGAAGATGCCCACGACCAACGCCACCTCCTCATCGAGAGGTGGAACGACGGTGGACGCTGCTTCAGACCCCGCGCATGCCGACGACCCGGACGGCACCCTGGTGCTTCGGGCGTACACCCGCCCGGCGAAGCCTGGCCAACACCCGAGCCGCCGAATACAGACCGCTCCCCAGGCAGCTCAGAACCACCCGCGTCCGCCCTCCCTCCGAGCAACCGAGAACCCCCGCGATCCGCACGAGCCAGAGAACGACGATTGGCCAACACGGGCCGCCGAATACAGCCTGCTTCCCAATCAGCTCAAACCACCCTCGTCGCCCCTCCCCCCGACCAACCGAGAACCCACACGATCCGCACGAGCCAGTGAACAATGAGCTCGCCTCACTCCTCCCCCACGGACGGCCCGACCTGTGTCGCCAAACACGGACTGCTCCCACCCGAGCAGCCCGGTCGCGGCAAGCCTGGTCAGCCGGGGGAACCTCTTTCGCCAAGATGTGCGGCGGCCAGTTGTTCCGGTACATGACGGGCGCCGTGGAGGCCGCGGGTGGGGATCGGCCGGCTTGATCGGGTCGGTGAGGCCGAAGTCCGCCGGGCAGAAGGACGCGATCGAGACGACCGGCTCAGAACCGCGCCTGGTCGCGGCGCGGTCAGCCGAGGGCGGCCCGCAACGTGGCGGCGAACTTCGCGGCCTCCTCGTCCGACTCGTACTTGTGCCGAGGCCAGAAGAACCCCTTCAACCCGTCCTTGGGATTCCGGGGGACGACATGGACATGCAGGTGCGGGACGCTCTGGCTGATCCGATTGTTCGCCGCCACGAAGGACCCCGCCGCCCCGAGCTCGCTTTCCATTGCCGCAGCCAGACGCCGAGCCTGCGTGAACAGCGGCCCGACCTGCTCCACGGGCAGATCGACCAGCGTCTCGTGATGCTCACGCGGCACCAGCAACGTGTGCCCTTTGAACAGCGGCCGCGTGTCCAGGAACGCCATCGCCTCCGGCACGTCCAACACCACGTGCGCCGGATGCTCGCCCCGGATGATCTCGCAGAACACGCACGGCTTGTCCGCCATCCGCCCCACCTTCCCCATGGCTCAGCCCGCTCTCAACACACCCACTATCCCCGCAAGCCGCCCCCACGCACGGCCACCAGCCCACGGCCCCCGCGCAACCAGCAGCCCACGGCCATCCCCCGCGCAACCCGCAGCCCATGGCCGCCGTCCACGGCAACCCCCACACCGGGCCGGCAGTCCACGGCCATCCTCACGCCCAGGCCGCAGGCCGCAGGCCGCAGGCCGCAGGCCGCAGGCCGCAGGCCGCAGGCC
>NZ_JBFAOF010000711.1:0-3910 GCF_040675125.1 Spirillospora sp. NPDC049652
CTGCCCGAACCGGTGGCGGCCGCCTTCGACCGGGCGCTCGGCGGGCTGCGCTCCCTCAGCGGCGTGCCCGACGCGGTCACCGAGGCGTTCGCCGCCTCGGGCGACGACCACGCGGGCAGCGCCGACCGGCTGCTGCTGCGGCTGGAGGGCGTGGGCACCGCGCGGGCGGTCGGCATCGCGCTGGTCGCCGAGAACATCGTGGACGCCTTCCGCGGGGCGGTGCTCTCCTGGTACCGGCGCGGTCCCCGCCGCCCGCAGGACGTGCTGGACGGCCTCTGCGACAACTACACGTTCCTCATCAATGACCTGCGCATCGACCGTCTGGAGGAGCTGGTCGAGCCTGGGGCGGCGGGGGCTGCGGGGGCTGCGGCTGCGGCGGGTGGAGCGGGTGCGCCGGTCGCGGTCGACCGGCTCGGCGAGAGCCTGCGAGAACTCCCGCGAACCGTCCAGCGGATCCTCGCCGTCCCCTGACTACCTCCCGCCCCACGGCCAACCGCCCGCCCGCGGTGTCCGCGCCGTCCGCGGTGTCCGGGCCGCCGGTGGACGCCGGTCCGCCTGCCGCCGCCCGTTCGCCCGCAGCCATCCGTCCGCCGGCGAAGGCGTTCGCGAGCAGGTAGAGCGAGTTGACCACCAGGATCGCGGGCGCGACGACGGCGACGCTCTCGGGGAACACCGGTTCCAGCAGCAGCGCGAGCGAGATCGCCGTGATGCCGTTCTGCTGGGCGAGCGCCAGGAGCACCTTGTCCGGACGGCTCTGCGCGCGCGTCAGCGGCACGCTGACGATCGCCTGCGCGGCGAACGCGACGATGCCGAGGACGACGCCCTGCACCGGCCGCACCCCGCCCGCCAGCACCACTCCCAGCAGCAGCGACGCCAGCACGAACGCGGTGTCCACCGAGCGGTCCAGCAGCCGGTCGGCGGACCGGCCCGGCGGTTCCGGCCGCAGGCCGAGACCGGCGATCGCGACGGCCAGCACCCAGAACTCGGTGACCGCCACGACCAGGAGCGCCGCCAGCACCGCCATCTCGATCCAGAACCGCCGCCGCGCGGGCAGCGACCGGACCGCGCGCGCCGCGAGCAGCGCGAGCCCGCCGGCCAGCAGGTTGCCGGCCAGGTCGACGGTGAACGCGGACACCCCCAGGTGGAGCTGCCCGCCGCCCTGCAGCGAGACGGCGATCGCGGCGGCGTAGATGGTCAGCAGCGTCGTCACCGGGTCGTCGAACGACGCCCAGGCCAGCAGCAGCCCCCGGCCGCGCGACGACAGCCGCGACGAGCGGCCGAGCGCCGCGACCGACAGCGGGTCGATCTGCGCGACGGCGATGCCGAGCACCAGGTACATCGGCCGGCCGAACACCCCGTAGAGGACGGCCCCGATCAGCACCGACTTCAGCAGCACGCCCACCGTGACCGCGGCGAGCACCGTCCGTCCGTCGGTCCTCAGCTGCCCGAGGTCGATGGACCGGGTGCTGGCGTACAGGCCGACCGCCAGCAGCGCCGCGACGGCGGGCGGGTACCAGGACGCGCCGGTGACCCGTCCGGCCGTGCCGTCGGGAAGGCCGAGGAGGACACCGGCGGCCACCACCGCCAGCATGAGCGCGAACCGTTTGGCCATGGGAGCGGCCCTTCGACGCCGGGTGACGGGGTGCCCCACGTTGGTATCCCCGTGGAGATCGGCCGTCAACCGATCGGCCGGGTCAGGCCCTGCTCTCCGCGAAGAGGGCCTGCACGAGGTCGCCGAGCACCTCGTCGGCCTGGCACACGTGCGCCTGGTGGACGGTGACGCCGACCAGGTACTCCGACGCCGACAGGCGGTAGTAGTAGACCGCGCCCTGCTCGACGTCCAGGACGATGCGCAGCACCCGGCCGCGGACGGCCTGGGCGCTGGTCTGCGCGAGCTGCCGGGCGTGGCCGCCGAGGTCCTCGGCGAGCCGGTCGTAGAACGCCCGGACCGCCATGGCGGGCACCCGCGCCGAGCGTCCGCGCGCGACCTGCCCGTGTTCGAGCACGTCGGCGCTCTCCAGCAGCACGCCGTCCCGGCAGTGCGCCAGGTAGATGAGGCCGACCGGGTGCAGCGCCCGCTCGAACCGCGCGACCAGCCCCGGGCCGCGTTCGCGGCGCATGAGGCCCGGCAGCGGACGGGTCGTCTCGGGCAGCACTTCCTCGAAGGTGTCCCAGCCGCCGGGGTTCTGCGGCGGCAGGCCGATCTGGTGGCGCAGCAGGTCGGTGAGGCGGCAGGCGACCCGGTCGGCGTCGCGGACCAGCGGCACCCGCGGCAGGGACAGCGGCGGGCCGCCGGCGGCGGCCGACGCCAGGCCGAACACGATGCCCAGCACGTAGTTGCGGGGCGTGACCGAGACGGCGAACAGGGCGCCGCGCTCGGCGTGCACGACCATCCGGATCAGCCGGCCCGTCCTGGCCTCGGCCAGCTCGTTGTCCAGCGCGCCCATGGCGAACGCGAGCTGCTCCTCGACGCCCCGGTACCGGGTGTGCCGGTCCGGTTCGTCCAGCCGGCCGACGGCGAACTCGTAGACGCCGTGGTTGTACTTGGCCAGGTGGTGCGGCGCGCCGTCGGTCCCGAGCTGCCGGGTGAAGGCCGAGACCACCTGGTCGCCCTCCCGCAGCGAGGCGGGCCAGGTGGAGTATCCGCCGCCGTTCGTGCCTTCCGTCACCGTGCTTCCCCTGTCGCCTCGCCCCGTCACGTGCAGGGCACTTCCACGTGGTGGACCGGGAGCGGGACCTCCTGGTCCGCCGCCTCGACGGCCGCGCGCGCCGTGAGGTGGACCGGATGCGTCTCCCCGAGCAGCTCGGCGGCCCTCGCGGCGACGTCGGCCGCCAGCTCCCCGGCCTTCCGGTACCGGCCGTTCGCTCCGTGCGCCCGCGCCAGGTGCAGGACGGCCGCCATCGACCAGGGGTGGGACTCGCCCAGCCGGTCGCCGAGTCCCTCCGCCGCGTCCGCGCAGACCCGCAGCCCCTCGGCGGCGCGGCCGTCGTCGAGGGTGAACGCGCCGATCGCCATCTGGCACAGCCCCACGAAGGGATGGTCGTCGGAGAAGTGGTCCACGAACCCGCGATGGCAGGTTCCGGCCAGCGCCAGCGCCCGGGAGGTGCTCCGTCCGGCGCGTTCGATCGCGAGGCTGAACGTCGCCGCCAGCGCGTTCGGGTCGCCGGCCCCCAGCACCGCCGCCATCTCGCGCTGGACCTTCGACAGGTCCGCCGCGCCGGGCCCGCCGGGCGGGCCGGGGGACGAGCCGTCGAAGGGGCCGCCGGCCGCGCGCCGGGCGATCGCGAGCTGGTGGCGCAGCAGCAGCCCGCCGTAGGTGTCGCCGTCGCGCTGCCCCTCCAGGACGAGCAGCCGGCGGCTGAGCAGGTGCACGGCCTCGTCGGCGCGGCCGGTCACGGTGAGCAGCTCGCCGACCCGGTGGGTCAGGCGGGTGGTGAGCCGGTCGCCGGGCCGCGCGCGGGCGACCTGGACGTCCAGCGCCTCCCGCGCGACCTCCAGCGCGGAGCCGTGGCGGCCGGCCAGGTGCTCGATCACCGCCCGGTTCAGCGCGGTGAACAGCGTCTGCCGGTGGCTGTCGCCGAACAGCTCCACCGACCGGACGTGCAGTTCCTGCATCCGTCCGAGCGCCTGGGTGTACTGGCCGAGGACGTGCAGGTCGTACGCCATGCCCCGGTCGGTGGTGAGCAGCGCGTTGCGTCCGGCCGCGCCCGCCGCGCGCAGCAGCGGCACCGCCTGCTCGGACCGCTCCGCCGCCTCGCGGAGCATCCCGACGCCCCGGTAGAGGTTCGCCAGCCCGCTGAGCAGCCGGCCGGTCAGCAGGTCCGGCGGCCAGGCGGCGGCGATCAGGCACACCGTCTCGGCGACCCGCCGCTGCCGTCCGGGATCGCCGGACGTCGCCTCGAACAGCAC
>NZ_JBFAOF010000712.1:0-3898 GCF_040675125.1 Spirillospora sp. NPDC049652
CGCTGGCCGCCGGACGCCTCGACGCCTACTACGAGCGCGGCGTCCAGGCCTGGGACGTCGCGGCGGGCGCGCTGATCGTCGAGGAGGCGGGCGGACGCGTCCAGGGGCTCGCTGGAGCGCCCGTGAGCCCCGAGCTGTGCATCGCCGCCGCTCCCGACCTGTTCGACGCCCTGCACGCCGTTCTGGCCCCGCTGGACCCCGCCAGGGACTGACGGAGGCCGCGCCTGGACGTCCTGAAAGGCCCTGAAAGGTCGTGGTCGTCGCTGCGGCCGGGAGGCGCGGCAGGCGGCCGGGAGGCGCGGCAAGGGAGCGGGGCCCCGGACGCTAGGGGAGTCCGGGGCCCCTTCATGCGTTCACGCAGCGGGGGTTGCCGAACCGGGGGCTAATCGCACCGGGGTGCGTCGATACCGATGTCGTTGTTCGCTGCGATCCGGCGCAGTTCCTTGATCTCCTCCTGGCTGATGTCCACCAGGTAGATGTCGCCTTCTGCGTGGGCGTGGCGCAGCGACTCGTAAGCGTTGTCGAGACGCTGCTGGATCTGGCGTGACAGCTCGCCCATGGGCCTCCTCCCGGATCGGACCGTCCCTACCCACGCCTACGCTTGACTCAAACCTGTTTCCGAGCGCGAATGCGCCGTGTGGCCGGGGCGGCACCGTCCGGCCCCGGCGGGCCCCTTACGAGGCTCTTACGGGCCCTGTGGCATACCGGAGGGGTAGTGCGAGGGGCGCACATCGAGGGGGAGTTCGTGAGGGTTCTGGTCGTCGAGGACGAGCGGGTGCTCGCCGACGCCATCGCCACGGGCCTGCGCCGCGAGGCGCTGGCGGTGGACGTGGCCTACGACGGCGCGGGCGCGCTGGAGCGGACCGGCGTCAACGAGTACGACGTCGTCGTGCTCGACCGCGACCTGCCCAAGGTGCACGGCGACGACGTGTGCAAGCAGCTGGTCGCCCAGCGGTATCCGGCGCGCATCCTGATGCTGACCGCGGCGGGCGAGCTCGACCAGCGCGTCGAGGGCCTGTCCATCGGCGCCGACGACTACCTGCCGAAGCCGTTCGCGTTCACCGAGCTGGTCGCCCGGGTGCGGGCGCTCGGCCGGCGGGCGTCCGCGCCGCTGCCGCCCGTCCTGGAGCGCTCGGGGATCACCCTCGACCCGTCCCGGCGGGAGGTCACCCGCGACGGCCGGCCGATCGAGCTGACCCGCAAGGAGTTCGCCGTGCTGGAGGTGCTGATGGGCGCCGAGGGCGCGGTGGTCAGCTCCGAGCAGCTGCTGGAGAAGGCGTGGGACGAGCACATCGACCCGTTCACCAACGTGGTGCGGGTGACGATGATGACGCTGCGCAAGAAGCTCGGCGACCCGCCCGTCATCGAGACCGTCCCGGGCGTGGGGTACCGGCTGTGAGCGCGGCCGAGCCCGGCCGGGGCGAGGCCCCGGCGCACGTCCCCGGCGACGCCTCGGCGCAGCTCCCCGGCGATGCCCCGGCACCGGTCCCGGGGGACGCCTCGGCGCCGGGGGCGGGCGACGCGTCCGCCTCGGGCAACGGCGCGGGCCGCCGGGAGAGCCCCGGAAGGGGCCCGGACAGGGGCGCCGACAAGGACATGGACGGCTCGCCCTTCGACCCCGCCAAGGCCGGCGGGCCCTCGCCGGTGCGGCCCTCGGTGACCCCGCCCGGCGCGTCCGCCGGACGGCCCCCGGGCAACGGCGGCGGCGCGGGTCCCGGCTCCGGGGGCCCCGGCGGGCCCGGCGACACCGGGCCCAACGGCCACGTGGGCGTCGTGACGACCGGCTCGTTCGCCATGCCGGGGGACCGGCCCGCCGAGACCAGGAACGGCGAGGGCTCCTCGCTGCTGGCCGACCTGCGCTCCCTGCCGAACCGGATCAGCGTCCGGCTGCGGCTGACCGTCCTGTACGGCGCGCTGTTCTTCCTGGCCGGGGTGCTGCTGCTGTTCGTCACCTACCTCCTGCTGCGGTCGGTGCTCGACTCGGTGTTCCCGGCCGGCACCGGCATCCGCTACCCGGACGGCAGCTACATCTCGTCCGAGGCGATCCGCGACCTGGCCATGCGGCGGATGCTGATCCGCTCGCTGCTGGCGCTGCTCGGCGTCGGCATCATCGCGGTCGTGATGGGCTACTTCGTCGCAGACCGGGCGCTGTCCCCGCTGCAGCGGGTCACCGCGACCGCGCGCCGCCTCTCGGAGTCCACGCTGCACGAGCGGATCGCGCTGGACGGCCCCGAGGACGAGATCAAGGAGCTCGCCGACACCTTCGACGCGATGCTGGAACGGCTCAGCGACGCGTTCGACACGCAGCGGCGGTTCGTCGGCAACGCCTCGCACGAGCTGCGCACCCCGTTGGCGATCAACCGGACGCTGCTGGAGGTCGCGCTCACCGATCCGGAGGTCTCCGACGACCTGCGGACGGTCGGCCGGACGCTGCTGGCCAACAACGCCCGGCACGAGCGGCTCATCGAGGGCCTGCTGCTGCTCGCCCGCAGCGAGCGCGAGCTGACCACGCGCACCCCGGCCGACCTGTCGGAGGTCGCCGCGACCGTGCTGACGAACGTGGAGCGCCGCGAGCAGCCGAACGAGGTCACCGTGCACCGCGAGCTGACCAGCGGCACCACGCTCGGCGACCCCGTCCTGCTGGAGCACCTGGTCGGCAACCTGGTGGACAACGCGATCAAGCACAACTCCGACGGCGGCGAGGTCTGGGTCCGCACCGGCGTGCTGTCGGGGTACGCGACCGTCCAGGTGGAGAACACCGGCCCGGCCGTGCCCGCCTACGAGATCGAGCGGCTCTTCGAGCCGTTCCGGCGGCTGAACGCCGACCGGCTGGAGTCCGCCAAGGGCGCCGGGCTGGGGCTGTCGATCGTCCGGTCGGTGGTGGTGGCCCACCGGGGCCGCGTCTACGCCGCGCCGCGCCAGGGCGGCGGCCTGGTGATCACCGTCCGGCTGCCGCTCGCCTGAGCGCGGCTCCCGGAGAGACGCGAACGGTGGGCGGCCCGGCCGGAGCCGGACCGCCCACCGCTCATCCGCCGAACGTGCGGGCTACTTGCTGACCGTGCCGAACGCGTCCGGGCTGGCCTCGGACTGCTTCTCCCGCCAATCCCAGCGCATCGTCTTCAGCGTCAGGATGTCCCCGCTGGTCGGGTAGAAGGTCACGAACCCGGCCGCGCACTGCGAGGGGGCGCTGATCATCGGGGTCTCCTGGAAGACCACCTTGCCGCTGGACGCGGTGCCGGAGATCGCCGCGAGCCGCGTGTAGCAGGTGTTCTTGCCGTCCGGGTAGGTGTAGGTCGCCGTCCCGGACGAGTAGATGATCGCGAACTTCGCGGTGAAGTTGCGGCGGGACGGGTCCTTCACCCCCGGCTGCTGGGCCGGGCCCGACCACACGCCGACGATGCCGGTGTTGAGCGTCTTGCCGGACGTCGAGGGCGCGGAGTACGGCGTGTACGACGGGGCGCTGAACGTCGGGCGCGGCGTCGGGTCGTCGCCCTTGGACGCGACCACGGCGATCACGACGACGATGATCGCGACCAGCGCGAGGACGCCGCAGCCGATGCCGATCGCGAGCGGCGCGTTCGACCCGCCCGACTTCGGCGGCGGGCCGAACCCCGGTCCCGTGGGCGAGGTCGGCGGCCCGTAGGCGGGCGGGCGCTGGCCCTGCTGCGGCGGGGCCCCCTGGTACATCGGCATCGGCGGCGGCGTGATCGGCTGCGGCGGCGGGGTGACCGGCCCCGCGCCACCCTGCCCCTGGTAGCCGCCTTGCCCCTGGTAGCCGCCCTGGCCCTGGTAACCGCCCTGCTGGCCCTGGTAGCCCCCCTGGTGCAGGGGCATGGGCGGCGGGGTGATCTGCTGGCCGCCGCCGTAGGGCGAGGGGGGCGGCGCGTGCCGCGCGGG
This sequence comes from Spirillospora sp. NPDC049652, assembly GCF_040675125.1. NCBI lineage: Bacteria > Bacillati > Actinomycetota > Actinomycetes > Streptosporangiales > Thermomonosporaceae > Spirillospora > Spirillospora sp. NPDC049652. The sequence continues at coordinate 3,898 of NZ_JBFAOF010000712.1, forward strand.
C
>NZ_JBFAOF010000713.1:0-3895 GCF_040675125.1 Spirillospora sp. NPDC049652
GACACCCCGGGGCTGGCGTCCTGGCTGACCGGCTCCTGACCGGTACCGGCCGCAGGTCCCATAACTCCCGAGTTATCCGCCTCTGGGATGGTCCGGGGACCGCCGCCTCCACCATGATCGGCGCAGGAGGTCAGCCATGCTCATTCGCGCGGCCGCCGCCATCACGGCGGCCATCACCCCCCTGTCCATGGTCGCGGCCATGGCGCCCGCCCACGCCGGGGAACCCGCCGCCACGGTCGTCCCCGTGCAGGTCACCGGCGACCCGGCCAAGCGGTTCAACCTGGTGCTGCTCGGCGACGGCTACACCGAGGCCGACATGCCGGCGTTCCGGCAGAACGTCGACAAGCACCTGAACGTGCTGTGGAGCATCGAGCCGTACAAGTCCTACCGCAGCTACATCAACGTGTACCGGGTGGAGATCCCGTCGAAGGTCTCCGGCGTGAGCTGCGACCCGGGCGTGACGGACGCCAAGAGGGACACGCCGCTCTCGATGTCGTTCTGGAGCGGCTGCCGGACCGACGGCATCCAGCGGCTGCTGGTCATGGACCAGGACGCCGCGAACCGGTACGCGAGCCTCGTCAAGGGCGTCCCCGCGGCGAACCGGCAGATCCTCGCGCTGGCCAACAGCACCACCTACGGCGGCGCGGGCGGCACGTACGCCACCGCGTCCGGCGGCAACGCCATGTCCGCGCTGATCTCCCCGCACGAACTCGGCCACTCGGTCGGCGGGCTGGACGACGAGTACGACTACTACTACCGGGGCGTCCCCGGCGGGACCTACAGCGGCGGGGAGCCCGACTCGCTCCACCACACGCTGCTGACCGAGGCGCAGATGCGGCAGGGCCGCCTCAAGTGGTGGCGCTGGCTCGGCGAGCGCAGCGAGGCGGGCGGGACGATCGGCCGCTACGAGGGCGGCATGTACTACAGCAAGGGCGTCTGGCGGCCGAGCGAGCACTCCATCATGAAGAAGCTCGGCTACTACTACGACCAGGTGAGCCGCGAGCGAATGACGCAGGCGATCTCGCGGAAGGTCGACCTGATCCAGGACTCCACGCCCGAGGGGACCGTCGGCGCGGACCGCGTGCTGTGGCTGGAGACGCTCCACCCGGTCGACCACGCGCTGCGCGTCACCTGGACCGTGGACGGGCGTCCCGTGCGCGCCGGGCACGACCTGGACCTGCGGCGCCTGCGGCTGAAGCGGGGCGTCCACAAGGTCGGCGTGCGGGTGGACGACCCGACCGCCTTCATCCGCGACCCGGCGGTCCGCGCGTCGTTCGCCAGGTCCCGCACCTGGACGGTCGACACGTCCCTGCGCACGCCGCCGGACAGCACCGCGCCCGGCTTCACCACGACGACGCCGACCGACCGTCCCGTCGGCGCGAACAGCGTCATCGCCGCCGAGACGACGCATCCCGCGACGTCCGCGCCGCGCGTCGAGTGGCGGCTGGACGGACGCCGCGTCCGCGCCGACCGCGACCTGCGGCTGCCGAAGCTCCGGCCGGGGACGCACCGCGTCACCGCGACGGTCGGCACGTCCACCAAGGCGTGGACGGTGGACGCGACGCCGCCGACCGTGACCGCCCAGGCGCAGCAGCCGCCCGCGAAGGACCAGCTCACCCTCAAGCTCACCCCGTCCGACGACCTGCCCGGGTACGTGGTCGCCGAGTTCCGCGTGGACGGCGACGGTTGGTACAACTACTACGGCTGGCCGACCGACTCGACGCGCCCGTTCCTGTTCACCAAGACCGGGACGAACATCGACGACCTGATCTACGGCAAGCTCGCCGCCGGCCGGCACACGATCGAGTACCGCGCCATCGACGCCGCCGGAAATCCCGGAAAACCGCGCAGCCTCACCGTCACCCTGCGCTGAGCACGACCTGATCGCGACCACGGAACGTCCACCACGCCTTCACAGAGGCCGTGGTGGACGTTCCGGCGCGCCCGGCCCGGCAGTCCCGGGGCGGCCCCTTCTCTACGGTCAGGCGAGCTTGCGGCGGTACGCGAGCATGGCGAAGGCGTACGCGACGACCAGGACGCCCAGGCACCAGGCGAGGGCGGTCCAGATGTCGTGGCCGACCGGCCGCCCGGTGAACAGGGCGCGGACCGTGTCGACGATGGACGTCACCGGCTGGTGCTCGGCGAAGGCACGCACGGGGCCGGGCATGGTCCGGGTCGGGACGAACGCCGAACTGACGAACGGCAGGAAGATCAGCGGGTAGGAGAACGCGCTCGCGCCGTCCGCGGACTTCGCCGACAGCCCCGGGATGACGGCGAGCCACGTCAGGGTCAGGGTGAGCAGCAGCAGGAGCCCGGCGACCGCGAGCCAGTCGGCCACCCCGGCGTCCGAGCGGAACCCCATGAGGAGCGCGACCAGCACGACGACCACGAGCGAGACCGCGTTGGCGACCAGCGAGGTCAGCACGTGGGCCCACAGCACGGAGGACCGCGCGATCGGCAGGGACTGGAAGCGCTCGAAGATGCCGCTCTTCATGTCCAGGAAGAGCCGGAACGCCGTGTAGGAGACGCCCGAGGCGATCGTGATGACCAGGATGCCGGGCAGCAGGTAGTCGACGTACCTGCCCGTCCCGGTCCGGACCGCGCCGCCGAAGACGTAGACGAACAGCAGCATGAAGGCGATCGGCATGACCGAGGTCGTGATGATGGTGTCGGGGCTGCGCAGGACGTGACGCAGGGACCTGCCCAGCAGGGCGGAGGTGTCGCCCAGGAATCGCGCCTTCATCCCCGCCGCTCCTCACGCGCCGTGCCCGCGCCCGCGCCCGCGCCGCCGGCGCTGGCGCGGGCGTCTTCGCGGGTGCCGTCTTCTTGGGTGCCGGTTTCTTGGGCGTCGTCGCCGACGATGGCGAAGAAGACGTCCTCCAGCGTGGGCTGCTTCTCGACGTACTCGACCTCGGCGGGCGGCAGGAGCTCCCTGAGTTCGGCGAGCGTGCCGTTCACGATGATCCGGCCGCGGTGCAGGATCGCGATCCGGTCGGCGAGCTGTTCGGCCTCGTCCAGGTACTGGGTGGTGAGCAGCACGGTCGTGCCCCGCCCGGCGAGTTCCCTGACGGCCGCCCACACCTCGACCCGCGCCTGCGGGTCGAGGCCGGTCGTCGGCTCGTCGAGGAAGATGACCGGCGGGCTCCCGATGAGGCTCATCGCGATGTCGAGCCGGCGGCGCATGCCGCCCGAGTAGGTCGAGACCCGCCGGGCGGCCGCGTCGGTCAGCGAGACGCGTTCCAGGAGGGCGTCCGCGATCGCGCCCGGATCCTTCAGGTGCCGCAGCCGGGCGACCAGCACCAGGTTCTCGCGGCCGGTGAGGATCTCGTCCACGGCCGCGAACTGCCCGGTGAGGCTGATGGACTCCCGCACGTCAGCGCCCCGTGTCGCGACGTCGAACCCGTTGACCGTGGCGGTCCCGGCGTCGGCCTTCAGCAGCGTCGCCAGGATGTTCACCACGGTGGTCTTGCCCGCCCCGTTCGAGCCGAGCAGCGCGAAGATGCCGCCGCGCGCCACGTCGAAGTCGACGCCGCGCAGCACCTTCAGCTCCTTGTACGCCTTCTCCAGGCCCCGCACGCGGATCGCGGGGGCCTCCTCTACCGCCATCGGACGTCCCTCTCTCCGGTCACCCCCGCGGGACACCGCACGGTGCCCCGACGCGCCAGCGCGCGCAGCACCTCAGTTGTACCTTGAGTTTTTTAAGGCTGCAACGTCTCGATCTTTATTTTCATGAGGCTGGCTTGACGATTTTTGAGGTCATGGACGTGGGAGTGCAGGTCAGAGGGGTCCGGCTTCCCGGAGAGGACTAACCACGGGCGGGCAGCTCGGCGACGAGGCGGGTGACGTCTTCGTAGGACGGCACGGGCCGACCGCCGGGGCGTCCGGCCACGTCGAG
>NZ_JBFAOF010000714.1:0-3892 GCF_040675125.1 Spirillospora sp. NPDC049652
GCCGTCCCTGCTGCTGATGGACGAGCCGTTCGGCGCGGTGGACGCCCCAGGGCGCGGGGCGGGCCGAGCGGCTCGTCCAGCGGACGGATCGTGGTCTGCCAGGACGGCGCCGGTTCGACCCCGGTGAGGCGGTCGCGCAGCGTGCCGCCCTCGATCGTCCGCGCCGACAGGTCGAGCAGCGGTTCGAGCGTCTTCATCAGGACGGGGACGCCGCCCGCGCGGTGCAGGTCCTCCAGGTAGCCCGAGCCCGACGGCTTGCAGTCGACCAGCAGCGGAACGCGCCGGGCGATCGCGTCGAAGTCGTCCAGGGTCAGCTCCAGGCCGGTCCGTCCGGCGATGGCGAGCAGGTGGATGATCGCGTTCGTCGATCCGCCGACCGCCATCAGCACGGTGACCGCGTTCGTGAGGCTCGCCCGGCTCAGCAGGGCCGAGGGGCGCAGGCCGTCCCGGGCCGCCGCGACCGCGAGGCGGCCCGCCTTCGTCCCGGCCCGCAGGCGGTCCCCGCTGGCGGCGGGCGCGGTCGCGGTGCCCGCCGGGCTCAGCCCGAGCGCCTCGGTGACGCAGGCCATCGTGGACGCGGTGCCCATCACCATGCAGGTGCCGCCGGTGGTGGCCAGCGCCGACCGCACGTCGGCGATCCGGGCCTCGTCCAGCTCACCAGCCCGGTGCCGCGCCCACATGCCGCGGCAGTCGGTGCACGCACCGAGCCGCTGCCCCTGCCACGAGCTGGTCAGCATCGGGCCGGCGACCACCTCGACCGCCGGGACGTCCGCGGACACCGCCGCCATGAGCTGCGCCGGGACGGTCTTGTCGCACCCGCCGAGGAGCACGACGGCGTCCATCGGCTGCGCCTTGATGAGCTCCTCGGTCTCCATGGCGAGCAGGTTGCGGAACATCATCGAGGTCGGCGACAGCAGGATCTCCGGCAGCGACATCGTCGGGAACACCAGCGGCAGCCCGCCCGCCTCCAGGACGCCGCGCTTGACCGACTCGACCAGCTGCGGCATCTCGCGGTGGCAGGTGGTGTAGTCGCTGCTGGTGTCGGCGATGCCGACGACGGGACGGTCCAGGTCGCCGGCGTCGTACCCGGCCGAGGCGAGGAACGTGCGCCGCAAAAACCTGCTGAACCCCGGGTCGCCGTAGGAGGTGAGGCCGCGGTCGACGCCCTGCACGCGCGCGCCGTCCGCACTGGTCGGGCCGTCCGCACTGGTCGGGCCGTCCGCGCCGGTCCGGCCGGTCCGGGCGGTCACGCGAGGTCTCCGATGCGCATGCTGACGTACTTGGTCACGGTGTAGTCGTCGATCCCCTCGGCGCCGCCCTCGCGGCCGTGGCCGGACTGCTTGACCCCGCCGAACGGGGCCTCCGCCGTGGCGATGGTCAGGTGGTTGACGCCGACCATCCCGACCTCCAGCTCCTCGGACGCGCGGAAGGCGGTGGTCAGGTCGCCGGTGAAGACGAAGCCGGCGAGGCCGTAGGGGGTCGCGTTGGCGACGGCGACGGCCTCGTCGAAGGTCGCGAAGGTGGCGATGGGCGCGATCGGGCCGAAGGGCTCCTCGCGCATCACCCGCATGTCGGTGCTGACCCCGGTGAGGACGGTCGGGGTGAAGTAGTACCCGACCTGGAAGTCCTCGGGTGCGCCGCCGCCGTGCTCGACCCGGGCGCCCCGGGCGACGGCGTCGTCCACGAGGGCGCCGATCGCGTCCCGGCGTGCGGCGGTGGTGAGCGGTCCGACGTCGGTGTCCGGTTCGCGTCCGTCGCCGAGGCGCAGCGCGCGGGTCTCCGCGACGAACGCCTCGGTGAACTCATCCGCGACCGACTCGTGGACCAGGAAGCGGCTGGCGGCGATGCACACCTGGCCGCCGTTGCGGAACTTTCCCCGCGCGCAGATCCCGGCCGCCCGGCGGACGTCGGTGTCGGGGAACACCAGGACGGGCGCGTGCCCGCCGAGCTCCATGGCGGTCTCCTTCATCCCCTGCGCGGCCAGCACGGAGAGCTGGACGCCGACCGGGACCGACCCGGTGAGGGTCACCTTGCGGATCACCTCGGACGCGATGAGGTGCCGGGACACCTCCGCGGGCTCGCCGGTGACGATGTTCAGCACCCCCGCCGGAAGCCCGACCCTGTCCGCGACCTCGGCGAACAGCAGCGTGCTCAGCGGCGCCTCGATCGGCGCCATCACGATGATCGAGCAGCCCGCCGCCAGCGCCGGGGCGATCTTCCGGGCGGTCAGCAGCGACGGGAAGTTCCAGGCGGCGAACGCGGCCACCGGCCCGACCGGCTCCCGCCGGACCAGGATCCGGGTGGACGTGTCGTGCCCCTCGACGCTCCGGCCGTAGACGCGGCGGGCCTCGTCGGCGTACCAGTCGAACTGGTCCGCCGACGCCAGGACCTCGCCGCGCGCCTGCGCCAGGGGCTTGCCCTGCTCAAGGGTCATCACCAGCGCGAAGCGGTCGGCGTCGGCGCGGATGACCTGCGCGAAGCGGCGGAGCAGGTCCGAGCGGTCCCACGCGGACGTCGTCCGCCAGCGCTGGAACCCGGCCGCCGCCGCGGCCAGGGCGTCGTCGAGGTCCGCGGCGGTCGCGAGCGGCACCGCGGTGAGCTCGGTCTCGGTCGCGGGGTTCTCCACGGCCCGGGTGCGGCCGTCCCCGGCCTCCCGCCAGGCTCCGTCGATGAACAGCAGTGGCGGAGGCAGGACGTCCCGAAGGGGCGTGCCGTCCAGCTGGGCGCGGTCGTGGATGCCGGTCAACTCAGAGTCCAATCTCGTGTCGGAGCCGCTGGGTGTCCTCCACCGAGTTGCCGACGTTCCAGCGTCCGTAGGAGGGAAGTCCGCCGGCCGGGTCGTCGCCGAAGTAGACGGGGACGTGGATCAGCGACAGCCCCTCCCGCGCCCGCGCCGTCTCCAGCGCCTCGCGCAGGGACTCGCGGGTGTGACCGCCGTGCAGCGCCGTGACGCCCTCCACCGAGCCGGCCCAGGCGACGTAGTCGACCGCGACGCCGTCGGAGGTGGCGTGGTCGATGCCGTACTGGTCGATCTGGAGGCTGGAGATGGCGGCCATCCGGCGGTTGTCCAGGACGACGACGCAGCCGCTGGCGCCGTGCGCGACCCCGTCGATCAGCACCTGCGGGTTCATGGTGAACGAGCCGTCGCCGGTCACCGCGACGCCGTACCAGGGCTGGTCGCCGATCGCGGTCGCGAGGACGGCGCTGGTCGCGAAGCCCATGTAGCTGGCGCCCGCCTCGGTGAACGACTGGCCGGGCTCCTCCTCGGCCGACATCTGGAACCCGACCGCCTGGACGTCCCCCCGGCGTCGAAGAAGGTGACCGCGTCGGCGCCCTCCGCCCACTCGGCGATCGTCTGGATCGCGGCGGGCTGCGTGAGCACCTCCCGCTCCCACACCGGGTCGTGGAGCGTCGGACGGTCGAGCCTGTCCTGCTTGATCCGCTCCCATTCGCGCCGGGCGTCCTGGCATTCGGCCAGCCAGCCGGACGCCTCGGCTCCCCCGCCGGACTCGGCCAGCTCGGCCCGGACGGCCTCGACGAGCGCGCTCAGGGTCTCCTGGGCGTCGCCGACCAGGGCCGTCGTCTCGTTGTAGTGGGTCGCGGAGTCCAGGTCGGCGTTGATGTTCACCACGTGGCGGACGCGCGGGTACCCGGTCCGCGACGAGTCGGCCTGGCACACCGAGCGGGTCCCGACGGCCAGCAGCAGGTCGGCGTTCTCCATGGCGAAGTTGCCGCTGTGCGAGCCCTTGGTGCCGCCCACCATCATCTGGCGGGGGTGGCTCGCCGGGACGGCTCCGAGGCTGACGGGCGACATGACGAAGACGGCGTCCACGAGGTCGGCGAGCTCCTCCAGCTCCCGGCGGCAGCCCCGGGCGCCGCCGCCGACCTTCAC
>NZ_JBFAOF010000715.1:0-3891 GCF_040675125.1 Spirillospora sp. NPDC049652
CGGCGAGATCGCGGGCTACGGCGCCACCTTCGACCCGCCGCCCTCGTCCGGCCGCCCGCCGACGCTGCGCCGCGCGGTCGAGAACGCCTTGGCCGAGGCCGCCGTCGAGCCCGCCGACGTGGACGTGGTGTTCGCCGACGCGATGGGCGTCCCCGAACTCGACCGCGTCGAGGCCGAAACACTGACCGCGGTGTTCGGCCCGCGCCGCGTTCCGGTCACCGCCCCCAAGACCGCCACCGGCCGGCTGTACGGGGGCGGGGCGTCCCTGGACGTCGCGACCGCCCTGCTGACGCTGCGGCACGGCGTCATCCCGCCGACGCCGGGCGTCTCCGACGTCGCCTACGACATCGACCTGGTCGTGGGCGCCCCGAGGCCCGGTCCGGTCCGCAACGCGCTGGTGCTGGCCCGGGGCCACGGCGGCTTCAACTCGGCGCTGCTGCTCCGCTCGGTCGACTGAAGGAGAGGACTCCCGAGGTGTCCCAGATGCTGGCCCTGCTGGCCCTGACGGCCAACGCCCTGGCCATGGGCGTCTTCTGCGGGACGCTGCTGGGCGGCGTCCCGCTGCTGCTCGCCCTGCCGGGCGACCGCTACGTGCACGCGCACGGCTTCCTGGCCACCCGCTACGACCCGTTCATGCCGGTGACGATCCTGCTCACCGCACTGAGCGACCTGGCCCTGACGGCCCTGGGGCCCGGAACGGCGCTGCGGGTCGCGGCCGCCGTGGCGACCGTCCTGATGGTGGCGGTCATCACCGTCTCGGTCACCAAGAACGTCCCGATCAACCGCTGGGTGGCGGCCCAGGACCCCGCCTCCCTGCCGGCCGACTGGCAGACCCGCCGCGTCCGCTGGCAACGCTGGAATACCACCCGCTCGGTCCTGGCCGCCCTGGCCCTGACCGCCAACCTGGCCACCGCCGCCCTGACCGTCCACTGACGTCGCCGTTCGCGCGGACGGACCCCGGCGCTCGCTACATGTCGGCGCTCGCTACGTGTCGCGGTCGCCGGAGTGTTCGCGCAGGCGGCGGGCGAGCTCGTCGCGTTCGCGGGTGAGGTCGGCGACCTGCTGCTGGAGCTCGATGATGCGGCGGATCGCGGGCAGGGTCATGCCCTCGTCCATCATCGTGACGACCTGCTGGATGCGGCCGATCTCGTTGCGGCTGTAGCGGCGCTGGCCGCCGGCCGAACGCTGGGGGGAGACGACGTCCTGGGCGTCGATGCGCCGCAGGAACGCCTGCTGCACCTGCAGCATGTCGGCGACCTGCCCCACCGTGAACAGGGCGGCGTACTCGTCGTCCATGGGCAGCATCACCGGTTGTCCCTCCTGGTCGCGGTTCCGCCGGGCCGCCGGCAGGCGCGGAGCCGGAGCGCGGGCGGCCCCGCCACCCGGCGGGCGGCTGGACGCGCCGGGGGACGGGGCCGACTCCGACCGCCTGCGGCAGCCGGTCTCACCTCTTGATCGCCTTGGGGCCGTCGCCGGACTGCTGGATCGCGACCTTGCGCGGCTTGGCCTTCTCCAGCACCGGGATGCGGACCGCCAGGACGCCGTTGTTGTAGGCGGCCTCGACCGCCTCGGCGTCCAGGTGCTCCGACAGGTAGACGCGGCGGGAGAAGGAGCCCATCGGGCGCTCCCGGACGAAGACCCGCTCGTCCTCGCCGAACTCCTCCTCGCGGCGCGCGGTCACCGACAGGACCCCGCGGTCGACGGTCACCTCGATGGAGTCGGGGTCGATGCCGGGCAGGTCGAACCGCAGCACGACATCGTCGGCGCGGCGGATCCCGTCCATCGGCATGCCCGCTCCGTTGCCGAGCGCGCCCTGGCCGACCGCCTGCCGGACGGCGCGGTCGAACTGGCGCTCGAACTCCTGCACGAACGGGTCGATCGACGTCAGCAGCATGTCTGTCACCTCCGAAGATCCCCGGGCCCCCGGCCCGGGACGCCTGCATCCGCAGAGAGAACCTACAACTCAATTTATAAGTTTGCTCGCCTCGCGTTGTCAAGGATGCTGACCCTGGAACTACAAGATCCATCGGGGAGGGGTCAGGGAGTCGCCGCACCGCTCCGGACGTCTCCCCAGGGCCACCCGTTTCTCCCCTGAACGCCCTTTCCGCCTTGAGCAGGCATAACTACACTCTGCGACTGTTCCCTCCGACAAGTAGTGGAGTGGTCGCGGTGCCCCTCACCTGCGCCCGGGTCGGCTTCGGCACGATCGCCCGCATCCACGAGGACGCCCTACGCCGGCTCGGCGTGCGGACGGTCGCGGTGATCGAGACCGACGTCGCCCGCCATGGCGCCGTCCGCGAAGCGGGTCTGACCCCGGTGGCCGGCTACGCCGAGGCGGCGGCGATGCGTCCCGACTTCTGGGACATCTGCACACCGACCGGATGCCACGCCGAGGTTCTCGAGGAGATCAGCGGCTGCGCACCGGACGCGCCCGTGGTCATCGAGAAGCCGATCTGCGACCACGCCGACCTGGCCAGGCTTCTCCCCATCCTGGAACGGCACCGGGGCGGGATCGTGGTGAACGAGAACTACTCCTCCTCCGCGGTGACCGCGGCGGTGGTCAACCACTTGACGCGGACGGGGCTGACCCCCGTGAAGGTCGTCGTGGAGATGACCAAGCACCGCGGCCGCGACTACCTCGCCGGCCGGTTCATCGACCCCGCGCTCGGAGCGTTCGGATACGAGGGCACCCACCTCATCGCCGCGGTGGCCGCCCTCGGCGACGCCCGCGGACAGGACTACCTGGACGGAGCCGTCTACGACATCGACGTGGACAACGTGGCGTTGACCGACGCGGCGGGCTCGGCACTGGACGGCAGCCAGTGGGACACCGACGCGGCCGAGGGCCGGGTCGGCCTCTCCCGCCAGGGCGGCGCCTTCGTCGGCTACCGGACACCAGGCGGGTGCGAGGTCGAGCTCTACACCTCGTTGTCGGGCATCGTCGGCTACCCCTGCCCCCCGTACGCCCCCGCCGCCCCGCGCATCGAGCAGTCCGACGCCGTCACCCGCTACCGGATCTTCCGCGTCGACGGCACGACCCCCGACGGTGTCGCCCAACAGATCGTGGGCTTCTACGAACCCCTGCCCGGCCTGGACCGCGGCCAGGGCGCGCTGGCGGTCTACCGCGAATGGGAACTGGCCGAGCTCATCGCGCCGATCGAGGACGACACCATGACCCGGCACTTCGCCCGGATCCTGGACCACGTCGCCGGGAAAGGCCCCAACCCCTTCCCGCCAGAACGGGCCCTGCGCGCCCTGCACCTGCTGCACCAGTGGGCTGGGGCCGCCGGCGGCGAGCCCGGTGACGACTCCGACGAGGTTCTGGGGAGCGATGACAGCGCCGCCGCGCGCGCCCGCGAATGCGCCCGGTTCCGCGTCCCCGCCGGCATCTCCGCCCAACGCCCCCGCCTGCGAGGAGCCCGACCGTGACCACCCCGCCCCCCGACACGACGGTCAGTACCGCCAAGAGCACCACGACGGGGCTGCCCGCCGGGATCGGCCTGTCCCAGGTCCAGGTCTACTCCAGCCAGGCCCCCGACGGCCAATGCGGCGGCACTCCGCACCTGCACCTGACCTGCACCGAGCTGTACTTCACCTTGAGCGGGCGCGGCGCGGCGGAGTTCCTCACCACCCGAGGCCCCCAGCGGGTGCCTCTCGAGCCGGGCGTCGCGGTCCAGTTCACCCCCGGCACCGTGCACCGCCTGGTCAACAGCGACGACCCGCTCCAGATCCTGGTCATCATGGAGAACGGCCGCCTCAACGAGGAAGGCGACGTCGTGTTCGCCTTCCCCGACAGCGACCTGACCGACCCCGGTGCCTACTCCGCCCTCGCCGACACCGGCCCCGTCGACGACCCCGACCTGGCCGCCGTGCACCGCCGCCGCGACCGGG
>NZ_JBFAOF010000716.1:0-3888 GCF_040675125.1 Spirillospora sp. NPDC049652
GGTCGGCGCGCGTAGCGCCCGTAGGCCGACGGCTTGAGCGGCTGGGTGACCGCCGACTCGTCCGGCGAGACGCGCGCGGAGGTGTCGGCCTCCTGGGCGGCCGTCTCGGCGGCGGTCTCGCGGACGCCGACGACCGCGAACCGGCCGAGCGCCACCGCGGCGAGGAAGACGATGACGACGCCGAGCGCCGAGAAGCCGGTGAGCTGCTCGGCCAGGTGCCGTTCCTTGGTGGCGCCGAGCGGGTCGCCGATGCCGTTGACGTCCCACAGCACCGCGACCTGCGTCCCGATGACGAACCAGGCGCCGCCGAGCGCGGCGAGCCATCCGCCGGCCGAGGCGATCACCCGGTTCCTGGCGACCAGCGCGACGAGTCCCCCTAGTGCCGTCGCCGCTCCGGGCGCGATGGACAGTTCGAGCCGGTCCGTCCCGTAGATCCATGTCTGGTCCGGGTGGAAGCCGAAGTGGGCGTACGGCCCGACGAACGGCAGCAGGGCTCCCCACAGTCCGAGCAGCACGAGGAGAACCCCGCTGAAAGCCCCCCGGCTTCTCGGCACTCGCATGGTCCCGGTCATCTTCGACGCCTCCCGACCAGGTCGGACTCTCAAGTTTTATGCCGCCTTTACCCTCCCTCCGTCCCTTCATGCGGGCGCCGCCGGCCGTCCCGACGACCTGAGCGGCCGTGGGGCCGAGCATGCGTCACCCGACGGGGCGGGCGGAGCCGGAGGGGTTGTCCGGGTCGATGTGCCAGCTGATGACGCGGGACGGGTGGATGCGGATCAGGTCGTCGCTGAAGAAGCCCTTGCCGATGTGCATCTCGCCCTTGACGAGCTCGGCGCGGCCGCGGATCTCGACGCCCCGGCCCCAGCCCGGGCGGACGGCGTCCGGGTCGTCGGCGGAGGTCATGTCGTCCACCAGGAACGAGACGTCCGGGCGGGCCTGGGCGTTGCGGTACTTGCGGCTGGCGGCGTTGTCCGGGCCGCCGATGTCGATGGTGCCGTCGTCGTTCAGGCGGAACCCGACCGGACGCACGTTCGGCGTCCCGTCCGGGCCGACGGTGGCGAGCCGGCCGAGGCCCTGCGTCGACAGGTAGGCGCGCTCGGCGGCGGTGAAGGGCGAGGTGCTGTTCGTCATGCCCGCGACGGTAGGACCTCAACTCGCCTTGAGGTCAACCGGACGCGCGAACGCCCGGCGGACGAACGCGCCCATGCCGGCGATCGCCGCGCGGGACTCGGGCAGCAGCGGGCCGAACATCTGGAAGACGTGCAGCTGCCGGTCCCAGACCTGCAGCGTCGTCGGGACGCCCGCCCGGACGAGCCGCCGGGCCATCGTCTCGGCGTCGCAGTAAAGGAGTTCGGTCGAGCCGGCCGTGAGCAGGACGGGCGGCAGCCCGGCGAGGTCGGCGCGGATCGGCGAGACCTTGGGGTCGGTGAGGTCCAGGTGGCCGAGGAAGCTGCGCACCAGCCACTCCAGCAGCGGACCGGGCGCGGACGGGTCGAGTTTCATGTTCGCGTGCGCGAGCTTGTCGCCGAGGTCCATGTCGAGCATGGGGGACAGGGCGACGAGCGCGGCGGGCAGGGGCAGGCCGTCCTCGCGGGCGCGCAGCGCGGTCGCGAAGGTCAGGTATCCGCCGGCCGAGTCGCCCATGACGACGATGTCGGAGGCGTCCCGGTCGTCCAGCAGGCTCCGGTAGGCGGTCAGGCAGTCCTCGACCTCCTCCTCGAACGGGACGGCCGGGATCATCCGGTAGTCCACCGACAGCGCGGGGACCCCGGCGGCGGCGCTGAACCGGGACACCATCCGGCGGTGCGTGTTGAGGCCGCAGCTGACCCATCCGCCGCCGTGCAGGTACAGGATGACCTTGTCGCGGTCCGGTCCGACGCCCGGTCCGTGCGTCCACTCGGCTCGGAAGTCGTCGAACCGGACCGACTCGAACCGCGCCCCGCGCGGCGGGCGGGCGCGTCCGGCCAGCCGGTCCAGCATGGCGGCCCGGCGCAGCGCCCGGTCGTCCGGCGGCAGCGCCGCGGCCTTCGCCAGCCGCGGGCGCAGGACGCTCCGCACGCCCGCGGCGACGGCTCGCGACCGCAGGCTCGCGCTCCCGTGCTTCTCGATCACCAGCGTGGCGGGTTCCGCACGGGTCACGTCCGCTCCTCACTTCCGGCACCGATTTCCGAACGAGATTCTAATCGCTCCCTTCCGTGGAGGGGGAGGTGTGAGTCTCCGTTTCGAGCGGTTGTGTGGCTAAGCAGCAGATGCGTGCTGGATTCGATGATGTGCCTGGCAAGTTCTTAGGCCTGTCCCGGATAGAGGTGGCATGTGCGAGGGTTTAGAGTTGGCGGCGTGACGAGCTTCCGGATCAGCGAGGCCGCGGCCCTGCTCGGGGTCAGCGCCGACACCGTGCGCCGCTGGGTGGACGGAGGGCGGCTGCCCGCCGTTCGCGACGAGCATGGACACCGGATCGTGCCGGGGGACGCCCTGGCCGCCTTCGTCCGGGGCCAGGCCCGGGAGCCGGGGGAGAGCTTCTCCTCCGCCCGCAACCGGATGCGCGGCATCGTCACCGACGTGGTGCTCGACACGGTCATGGCCAAAGTCGAGATCCAGGCCGGGCCGTTCCGCATCGTGTCGCTCATGAGCCGTGAGGCCGCCGAGGAACTGGGCCTGGAGGTGGGCGTGGTCGCCGAGGCCGTCGTGAAGTCCACCACCGTCGTCGTCGAGCGGCCCGACGCGGGCTGACCGTCCGCCGAAGCCCGCCCTGTGCTCGAACCCCCCGAGGAGTCGCTGTGCTGAGACGTGTATCCGTGGCCGCCGTGGCGGCGCTGCCCCTGCTGGCGCTCGCGGCGTGCGGCAGTACCGGGGACGGGAGGTCCGGCGGCTCGGGCGGTCCCGGCGGGAGGACGCTGACCGTGTTCGCCGCCGCGTCGCTCACCGAGACGTTCACCCGCCTCGGGAAGGACTTCGAGGGGACGCGCCCGGGCGTGAAGGTCCGGTTCAACTTCGGCGGCAGCTCGACCCTCGCGCGGCAGATCACCCAGGGCGCGCCCGCGGACGTGTTCGCGGCCGCCAGCGGAACGACGATGAAGACCGTGGCCGACGCGGGCGACGCGTCCGGGCAGCCGACGGTGTTCGCGAAGAACCGGCTGGTCATTGCCGTCCCGAAGGGAGACCCGGGGAAGGTGCGGGCGCTCGCCGACCTGGCCGCGCCCAGGCTGAAGGTAGTGCTGTGCGCCGAGCAGGTGCCGTGCGGCGCCGCGGCCGCGCAGGCGCTCGCCGCCGCGCACCTCACCGTCCGGCCGGTGTCGCAGGAGCAGGACGTCAAGGCCGTGCTGACCAAGGTGCGGCTCGGGGAGGCGGACGCCGGGCTGGTCTACCGCACCGACGCCAGGGCGGCCGCCGGGCAGGTCGAGGGGATCGAGTTCCCCGAGTCGGCCAAGGCGGTCAACGCCTACCCGATCGCCGCGCTCGCGAAGGCTCCGCAGGCCGCGCTGGCGGGGGAGTTCGTCCGGTACGTCCTGTCGCAGCCGGGGAAGGCGGCGCTGGGCGAGGCGGGATTCGAGGCACCGTGACCGTCCTGCGCGGGCGGCGGACGCCCGCCGATCGGGGGCGGACGGTTCGTGGACGAGTGGGCCGGACACACCCGCCGCTCGTGCTGCTGCTGCCCGCGCTGATCGGCCTGGTCTTCCTGGTGCTGCCGCTGGCGGGGCTGCTGGTCCGCGCGCCCTGGAGCACGCTCGGGACCCGGCTCGGCCAGCCGCAGATGCTGGAGGCGCTGCGGTTGTCGCTGGTCAGCGCCACGATCGCGACCGGGCTGTGCCTGCTGTTCGGGGTGCCGCTGGCCTGGCTGCTGGCCCGGGTGCCGTTCCCCGGCGTCCGGCTGGTACGGGCCCTGGTGAC
>NZ_JBFAOF010000717.1:0-3882 GCF_040675125.1 Spirillospora sp. NPDC049652
GGGTGGACTCGGGTGGATCGCCGCCCGCGCAGGCCGCGCAGAACAGCAGGATCAGCGCCGTCAGGGACCGCATGTCGGGCCCTCCTCGCGGGACGGGGTCCCGGACCTCGGAGTCTACGCTCGGGTGCCCGCCGCCCGGCGGCGGACGGCGGGCACTCCTGGACGTCAGCTCACGGTGACGTCGTCGAAGGCGGTGGCGGTGGGGTCGCCGGTGTAGTTGTCGTCATGGCTGGTGAGGGTGAGGGTGTAAGAGTGCCCGGCGGTGACCGCCGAGGTGACCGGTTTCCAGCCCGAACTGGAGACGCAGGTCTTGGCGAGGACCGTCGTGGTGGTGCCGGTCGTGTTGTCCTTCAGCGTCGCGGTGGCCCAGTCGTAGGTGACGGTGTCCAGGCAGGTCACGTTGTAGTAGAAGGACACCTTCGTGCTGCCGGACGGCGCGGTGAAGGTCTGGGCGATCGACGAGTTCCCGTTGGTCGCGGCGCTGAGGCTGCCCAGGAGCGCCGCGTAGACGCCGCTGTGCGGGCCGGTGCTGGTCACGCCGGTCACCGGGCCGCTCGGCGTCCAGCCGGACAGGCCGCCGGTCTCGAAGCCGCCGTTGGTGATCCCGCCCCCGCCGACCGGGTTGACGGTCAGCGTGAAGCCGGTGTTGTGGGTCGCCGACGCCCCGGTTCCGGTGATGGTGACCGTGTAGGTGCCCGCCGGGGTGGACGAGCCGGTCGTGATGGTCGCGGTGCTGGAGCCCCCCGCGGTCACCGACGCCGGGCTGAACGACGCGGTCGCGCCCGTCGGCAGGCCCGAGGCGGTCAGGTTGACGGTCTGCGCCGACCCGGACGTGACGGCCGTGGCCACCGTCGTGGTGGTCGAGCCGCCGGCGGTCACGGTGCCGGACGCGGGGCTCGCCGAGATCGAGAAGTCGTTGGCGGGGGTGCTCGTGCAGCCCGGCAGGGTGAACGACGTCAGCCGGGTGTGCCAGTTGAAGCTGCCGTTGGCGGGCTCGTACTCGTTGGTGTACCAGAAGGTGCAGTCGTCGCTCGGGTCGACCGCCATCGAGGTGTAGTCGCCCCACCGGCTGTAGGACGTCTGCGAGCCCGCGCCGGTGATCGTGGTGGTCTCCACCTGGGTCATCGTCCCGAGCGGGTCGGACGGGGCGCGTCCGGTGAACCGGATCGACGGGTGGACGGACGAGGACGACTGGGAGTAGCCGAGCGCGATGTTCCCGACGTGGTCCATCGCGATCGAGCCCATCCACCGGTACGCGGAGTCGGGCGCGTAGGTGCCCTGCTGGTAGACGACCGGGTTCCCGCCCGACAGCCGCAGCTCGTACCAGCGCGTCCCGACCGAGCTGCCGGCGGTCACGGCGTGGTCGGTCACGAACGCCTCATGGTCGCCGTAGTTGCGGTACGCGAGCCGGTACATGATGCGGTCCGACAGCGAGTCGAGCTGCTGCGTCGTCCCGCTCTGCGGGACGCACGTGCCGGTGCTGCCGCAGGCGGTCGTGTAGGACGCCACCGTCATGCTGGACGGCCCGGTGAACGTGGAGTTGGCGGGCGTCGTCCAGTCGACGTGGAACTTCCAGTAGGCCAGCGAGGTGTTGGTCGTGCCGAGCCCGACCAGCAGCTCGTTCTCGCCGGAGGGCGGCGGCGTGGAGCCGTCCAGGTCGCCGGCGAGCAGGCCGCCGTAGGACGAGCTGGTGGTGAAGCACTGCTGGGTGGCGGCCGCGCCGGTCAGCATCTTCGCGCGGTCCATGGCGCAGGCCTCCGCGCCGAGGAAGGTGTTGCCGTTGAACAGGTTGTAGGTGACGTAGTAGGCGTCCGGCCAGACCGAGATCTTGGGGTAGTCCGGGAAGCTGGAGAACTGGTAGCTGTACCGGTTGTACGAGCCGGTGGCGTCGGCGCTGGTGGAGACCGCCACGCACTCGTAATACGGGCCGCTCGCCGAGGACACGTTGGCGAACTGGGTGACGATCCAGCGGCCGGCGAGGGTGTCCCACCGCACCGTCGCGTCACCGTCGTTGGTGCTCTGGCAGGAGCCGCCGAACCCGGAGAACAGGGTGCTGGTGTCGACGGGTCCGTAGGCCGCGGTGCCGGTGGACTTGTTGAACACCGCGTAGGCGGTGTTGACGACCTCGACGACCTGGGTCGAGCCGACCGAGGCGTTGGGGTCCGGCGGCACCCCGGTCACGGAGTACGTGCCCTGGGGGCCGGTGAAGCCCTGCCCGACGCCGTCGAAGTTGCTCGCGGTCGCGGCGGTGCGGGTGGTGCCGCCGGAGCGCTGCCGCACGGGGTCGGGGATCTTCGCCGCGGGCGGGGTGGGGAGGCGGGGCTCGTCGTCCGGCTCGGCCCGCCGGGTCGTCCGGGGCGGGACGGGGCGGATCGACCGCAGCGGCGGTGAGACGTCGTGGCGGACGGCGGGCCCGGAGTCGGCCGACCGGCGGGGCGGACGCGGCGCCTGGACGGGGGCGGCGGTCGCCGGGACGGGGGCGGACAGGGCGGTCAGGGCCGCGAGCGCCGCGGTGAGCGCGGCGAGGCCGGCTCGGGGGAGGTGGGGACGAGGCACGGCGGGGTCCTTTCGGACGATAAGGGATAACCCATGCCTGATGGGACAGCCGTCATGCTGGACCCGCCCTCCCCCGCCGACAAGGACGCCGCCCGCCGCCGAAGAGCCGTGCAAGCAGGGGAAAACCCGATGGCTTCGTCCGCCCTGTTGCCAGGCGGCGGGCACAGGCGCACAGTCGATGACTTCCCGTGCATTCCGGACATGCCTTCGCGGCGCATGATGCGCACCGAGCGTCCTGGGACTCGGCCGCCGGACCCGCAGAGCCGGCCCTTCCCCCGCTCTAACCCCGCGCTTACCTCTCGCGACCTGCCACAACTGGTCAGCCGCTAGACCAGTTGCATGGAAGAGGCCCCGCGCGGTGTGCCGTGCGGGGCCTCTTCTTTGCCGTGGGTGCCGTCTGAGGACTACTTCACCGAGCCGGCGAGGACGCCCTGGACGAAGTAGCGCTGGAAGGCGAAGAACACCGCCAGCGGCACGATCAGCGACAGGAACGCGCCCGGCGCCAGGATGTCGATGTTGCCGGTGAACTGCCGCATCTGCGACTGGAGCCACTTGGTCATCGGCTGGTTGCCGGTGTCGGCGAACACGAGCGCCACCAGCAGGTCGTTCCAGACCCAGAGGAACTGGAAGATCGCCAGCGACGCGATCGCCGGACCGCCCAGCGGGAAGATGACCCGCCGGAAGATCGTCCACTCCGAGCCGCCGTCCATCCGCGCCGCCTCCAGCAGGTCGCGCGGGATGGCGGCGAAGAAGTTGCGCAGCAGGAAGAT
The DNA here is from genome assembly GCF_040675125.1 of Spirillospora sp. NPDC049652. Lineage (NCBI taxonomy): Bacteria > Bacillati > Actinomycetota > Actinomycetes > Streptosporangiales > Thermomonosporaceae > Spirillospora > Spirillospora sp. NPDC049652. The sequence continues at coordinate 3,327 of NZ_JBFAOF010000717.1, forward strand.
GGCGAACGGCAGCCCGAACGCGACGTGGAACAGCACCACGCCCGCGAGCGAGCCGGCCAGGTGGAAGCCCCCGATCCGGACCGAGCCGTACAGCTTGGAGACCGGCAGCAGCGCCACCTGGACGGGCACCACCAGCAGCCCGACCACGACGAGGAACAGCCAGTCGCGGCCGGGGAACTCCATCCACGCGAACGCGTACGCGGCCAGCGACGCGATCACCACCACCAGCAGGGTCGCCGGGACGGTGATCAGCACCGTGTTCCAGAACGAGTCGACGAAGTCGCCCTTGCCGAGCAGGTCGGAGTAGGCCGAGAAGGTCAGCTGGCCCGGCTTGGAGAACACCTTCCACCAGCCGGACGCGCTGTTGTCGGAGGTGGACCGCAGCGACGCGACCAGCAGCCCGAACGTCGGGACCAGCCACACCACCGCGATGACGATCAGCAGGACCTGCGCGACGCCGCCGCCGACCCGGCCCACGATCCGCGCGGCGACGCCCCGGCGCGGCGCGCCCGCGCCGTCGCGGGCCGCCCGGGCCCCCGGCGACCCGGGCGGGGGC
>NZ_JBFAOF010000718.1:0-3881 GCF_040675125.1 Spirillospora sp. NPDC049652
GCCGTTCGCGCGGGGGGGGGGGGGGGGCGGCGGGACTCCGGAGGGGGATCAGCGGCCGCTGAGCAGCTCGGCGAGCTCGTCCTCGACGTCCTGGGACGCGACGAACATCAGCTCGTCGCCGGGCTCCAGGGTGTCGTCCGGGGTCGGGACGAGCACCCGGCCCTCGCGCAGGATCGCGACCAGCGCGGTGTCGCGCGGCCAGGTCACCGCCCCGACCCGCTCGCCGCCGAGCGGCGCGTCCTCGGGCAGGGTCAGCTCGACCAGGTTCGCCTCGCCCTGCCGGAAGGTCATCAGCCGGACCAGGTCGCCGACGCTGACGGCCTCCTCGACCAGCGCCGACAGCAGGCGCGGGGTGGACACCGCGACGTCCACGCCCCACGACTCGTTGAACAGCCACTCGTTCTTCGGGTGGTTGATCCGGGCGACGACCCGGGGCACGCCGTACTCGGTCTTGGCGAGCAGCGACACCACCAGGTTGACCTTGTCGTCGCCGGACGAGGCCACCACGACCTGGCAGCGCTCCAGCGCCGCGTCGTCCAGCGCGGCGATCTCGCACGCGTCGGCGAGCAGCCACTCGGCCCGCGGCACCGTCTCGACCTTGATCGCGCGCGGGTTCTTGTCGATCAGCAGGACCTCGTGCCCGTTCTCCAGCAGCTCCTGCGCGATGGACCGGCCGACGGCGCCGGCCCCGGCGATGGCGACCCGCATCAGTGCTCCCCCTCGCTGCGCACCGCGACCGCGGCGTTGATCCGTTCCAGGTCCTCGGCGCGGGCGATGGCGTGCACGATGTCGCCGTCCTGGATCACGGTGTCGGCCTCGGGCACCAGCGCCTCGCCCATCCGGGTGAGGAAGGCCACCCGGGTGGCGGCCGCGCTCTCCAGCGTGGCGACCTTCTCACCGACCCAGGTGGCGCCGGTCTCCAGCTCGGCGAGCACGACCGTGCCGGTCGGGTCGCGCCACAGCGGCTCGGCGCCCTCCGGCAGCAGCCGGCGCAGGATCTGGTCGGCCGTCCAGCGGACGGTCGCGACGGTCGGGATGCCGAGCCGCTGGTACACCTCGGCCCGGCGCGGGTCGTAGATCCGCGCGACCACGTTGTCCACGCCGAAGGTCTCGCGCGCGACCCGGGCGGACAGGATGTTGGAGTTGTCGCCGCTGGACACCGCCACGAACGCCGACGCCTGGTCGATGCCCGCGTCGGTCAGGGTGTCCCGGTCGAAGCCGACGCCGGTGACGCGGCGGCCGCGGAAGCCGCCGCGCAGCCGCCGGAACGCCTCGGGGTTCTGGTCGATGATGGCCACCGAGTGGCCTTTGTCCTCCAGGATGTGGGCGAGGGTCGATCCGACCCGCCCGCACCCCATGATCACGATATGCACGGCCGTTCCTTCTCCGGAGCCCGAGGTTTCCGATGATCCTTGCCGGGCTGCAAAACTACACAGCGGCCCAGGCGCTTACTACCCAACCCCACGTCACGACACTGCGGTGACGGCCCCGCGGGCGGCTTGAGAACCCACAAAGAGGGCAGGCTAGAGTCTCGTCTCGTGTCGAAGGCTCCGGACCTTGTGAAGCGCCTGCTGCTGGGACGCGCCCTGCGCAGCGCTCAGCAGCACGAGCAGCTACTTCCCAAACGTATCGCCCTGCCCGTGTTCGCCAGCGACGCCCTGTCGTCGGTGGCCTACGCGCCCCAGGAGATCCTGCTCGCGCTGGGCGTCGGCGGCCTCGCCATGTACCACTACACCCCGTGGGTGGCCGCGGCCGTGGTGGTGATTCTACTCACCGTGGTCGCGTCCTACCGCCAGAACGTCCGGGCCTACCAGAGCGGCGGCGGCGACTTCGAGGTCGCCACGACCAACCTGGGCGACAACTGGGGCGTGGTGGTGGCGAGCGCGCTGCTCGTCGACTACGTGCTGACGGTGGCGGTGTCGGTCTCCTCCGGCGTGGAGAACCTGGGCGCGCTGCTGAAGTTCCTGCAGCCCCACGAGGTGCTGGTCGCGATCGGCATCGTCGTCCTCGTGACCATCGCGAACCTGCGCGGGCTGAAGGAGGCGGGCGTCGCGTTCGCGATCCCGACCTACCTGTTCATGTTCTCGATCATCCTGATGCTGATCTACGGGTCGGTCCGGCTCGGGTTCGGCACGCACCTGAAGGCGGAGACCGCCGACTACAAGATCGTCGGCAAGGAGGCCGGGCTCGGCGGGGCCGCCCTGGTCTTCCTGCTGCTGCGGGCCTTCTCCTCCGGCTGTGCCGCGCTGACCGGCGTCGAGGCGATCTCCAACGGCGTCCCGGCGTTCCGCAAGCCCAAGGGCGAGAACGCCGCCCGGACGCTGCTCATGCTGGGCCTGGTCGCGATGACGATGTTCGGCGGCGTCACCGCGTTCGCCTACTACACCAAGGCCAAGTTCGCCGAGCCGAGCCAGGGCAGCCAGCTGATCGACCCGGCCACCGGCAAGGCCGTGCACGACGCCGACCCGGTGATCGCGCAGGTCGCGCACACCGTGTTCTCCAACTTCACGCCGGGCTTCGCGCTGGTCACCACGATGACCGCGCTGATCCTTTTCCTGGCCGCCAACACCGCCTTCAACGGCTTCCCGGTGCTCGGCTCGGTGCTCGCGCAGAACCGCTACCTGCCCCGCCAGTTCCACACCCGCGGCGACCGGCTCGCCTTCTCCAACGGCATCATCATCCTCGCGACCCTGGCGGGCCTGCTGATCTACGCCTACGACGCGTCGGTGAGCAAGCTGATCCCGCTCTACACCGTCGGCGTGTTCGTGTCGTTCACCGTCAGCCAGGTCGGCATGGTCCGGCACTGGAACCGGCTGCTGCGCACCGAGCGCGACGGGCAGCAGCGCCGCCGGATGCAGACGTCCCGGGCGATCAACGCGTTCGGCGCGACGCTCACCGGGATCGTCCTGGTGGTCGTGCTGGTCACCAAGTTCATGCTCGGCGCCTACATCGTCTGCATCGCGATGCCGGTGCTGTTCCTGCTGATGAAGGCGATCCGCAAGCACTACGACCGGGTCGCCGCCGAGCTGGAGCCGACCGGCGAGGACGTGGCGCTGCCCGCCCGCAACCACGCGATCGTGCTGGTCTCCAAGATCCACAAGCCGACGCTGCGGGCGCTGGCGTACGCCCGCGCGACCCGGCCGTCCTCGCTGGAGGCCGTCACGGTCTCGGTGGACGCCGAGGAGGCGCACCGGCTCCAGGACGAGTGGGACGCCCTCGACGTGCCCGTCCCGCTGAAGATCCTCGACTCCCCGTACCGGGAGATCACCCGGCCCGTCCTGGACTACGTCAAGGGCGTGCGCCGCAAGTCCCCCCGGGACGTGGTCACCGTGTTCATCCCCGAGTACGTCGTCGGCCACTGGTGGGAGCACCTGCTGCACAACCAGAGCGCGCTGCGGCTCAAGGGGCGGCTGCTGTTCCAGCCGGGCGTCATGGTCACCAGCGTCGCCTGGCAGCTCCAGTCGTCGGACCGGCTGAAGGGCCGCGCCGAGCCCGCGTTCGGGTCCGCCTACCGCCGCCCGACCGGCTCCGCCGGGGCGGGCGCGGCGGCCGGGCGGCGGGATGAGGCGTCCGCAGGTGGCGGTATCGTTTCGGAACGTGACAGCTGATCTCGGACCCCTGGAAGGCGACCTCCTCGAACTGGAGGTCGGCAACGTCGCCAACGGCGGCTTCTGCGTGGCCCGGCACGAGGGCCGCGTGGTCTTCGTCCGGCACGCGCTCCCCGGCGAGCGGGTCCGGGCACGGGTCACCGAGGCCACCAAGCGGTTCCTGCGCGCGGACGCGGTGGACGTCCTCACCGCCTCCCCCGACCGGGTCGAGGCGCCGTGCCCGTTCGCCGGGCCGGCGCTGGGCGGGCAGCGACGCGTGCTGCCAGTCGCAGC
>NZ_JBFAOF010000719.1:0-3874 GCF_040675125.1 Spirillospora sp. NPDC049652
ACCGCCACGGCCGGATCCCCGCGTCGTCGCCGGGCAGCGGCGCGCGGGGAGGCGGTAGCGGAAGGGTCGCGGCGCGGGAGCCGAGCAGGCGGCTCTGCGGCAGCGCGGTCGCACGCGGTGCGCACGCCTGGAGCACGTCGGTGCGCGCCGCGCCCTTGCCGAACGCCTCGAACAGGGCGTCGGCGAGGGTACGGGTCGCCCGGCGCTGTCCGGCGTCGGCGATGCCGCGCATCCAGATCACCCCGGCGGTGGCGGGGTCTGCGGGGTCGTCGATCACGGTGTGCTTCCATCTCGTCACAGGTTCGGCACACCCCTATCCAAACCCGAAGCGGGCCCTTCCCTCCGGCGAACGGCGTATGTCGCCGTTCTGAGAGTTTTCCGACGTTCCCCAGGCGAGGCCCTTTACACAGTAAGATCGGGTTGGATTCGCGCGCGGCACGCCGGGAGCGCGCCCGGCGCGGCGCCGGAACCGGGCGCGCCGGACGGCCCGCATCCCCGAAAGGCCAGGTCAGCCGTGGGGGAACTGCTGCGTGTCGGTGCGGACGGCCGAGTCCACCGGATCGTCCCCCGCCGGCGCCTCGATCCTGCCGCCCCGCCGCCGGTCGGTCCGGTGCCCGAACAACGAGTAGTCCACGATCTCCGGGATCACGCGCGGCGCGTCCACCACCACATCGGCGAACAGGTGCACGACCCAGCTGGCCACCAGGCCGACGGCGACCAGAATCGCCCCGATGACGAACACCACCCAGTTCGGGCCGACGCACAGGGCCACCCCGCCGACCAGGAACCCCAGGAACACGATGAAGACGGCGACCCACGACCCCGGCCTGCCCGCGTGCGAGCCGTGGACCTCGGTCTCCTCCGTCGCGGTGCCAGAGGAGTTCATATGAGACATGACGAAACCCCCGTTCTGGGGTAAATCTGCCCGCGTCGTAGCGGTGTGTAACCATGGACGCGCGGACCGTGCGGGCCTAGCATCGCACCGTGCTTGTCTCCGGAGCTCTCCACTACTTCCGCGTCCTGCCCGAACAGTGGCCCCAGCGCCTGGCGATGCTGCGCGCCCTCGGCCTGGACGCGGTCGAGACCTACCTCGCCTGGAACCTCCACGAGCCCGAACCGGGGACCTTCGTCCTCGACGGGCGCGCCGACGTCGGCCGGTTCCTCGACCTGGCCGCCGAGGCCGGGCTCGACGCGATCGTCCGCCCCGGCCCCTACATCTGCGCCGAGTGGGACAACGGCGGGCTGCCGTCCTGGCTGCTGGCCGACCGGACCGCGCGGCTGCGCTGCTCCGACCCCGAGTACCTCGGCCACGTCGCCCGCTACTTCGACGCCGTCCTGCCGGCGGTCGTGGAGAGGCAGCGGACCCGCGGCGGCAACGTGGTGACGCTGCAGATCGAGAACGAGTACGGCTCCTACGGGACCGACCGGCGGTACATGGAGTGGGTGCGCGACGCGCTGCGCGAACGCGGCGTGGACGTCCCGCTCGCGACCTCCGACGGCGTCTCGGACTACCAGCTGACCGGCGGGACGGTCCCGGGCGTCCCCGCCGCGGTGAACTTCGGCGACCACCCCGAGGACGCGTTCGCGACGCTCGCCCGGTACCGCCCGGACGACCCGCCGAGGTGCATGGAGTTCTGGAACGGCTGGTTCGACCACTGGGGCGAGCAGCACCACACCCGCACCCCGGCCGACGCGGCCGGCGTCCTCGACCGCATCCTGGCGGCGGGCGCGTCGGTGAACCTGTACATGGCGCACGGCGGCACGAACTTCGGCACGACGGCGGGCGCGAACCTCGGCGGGTCCGAGTCGCTCGGCGGGTACCAGCCGACGGTCACCTCCTACGACTACGACGCGCCCATCGACGAGCGCGGCGCGCCGACCGCGAAGTTCCACGCGATCCGCGAGGTGCTGGCCAAGCACCGGAAGGACCGGCCGATCCCCGAGCCCGAGCCGCTGCCGCCGGTGCTGCCCGCCGGGACCGTCCGGCTGGACGAGACGCTCCGGCTGCTGGACGTCCCGCCCGCGTCGATCACCGGTTCGGCCGTCCCGCGGACGTTCGAGGAACTCGGGCTGCACCACGGCCTGGTGCTATACCGGTCGGCGATCCCGGGCCCGCGCGAGTCGCATCCGCTGCACCTGGACGGCCTGGCCGACCGCGCCCACGTGTACGTGGACGGTGTGCTCACGGCCGTGCTGGAGCGCTCCGCCGAGACCTCGGTGCCGGTCGCGGTGAAGGGCGACAGCGCCTCGCTGGAGATCCTGGTCGAGTCGATGGGGCGGGTGAACTACGGCCCCGGGCTCGGCGACCGCAAGGGCCTGGTCGGGGGCGTCCGGCACGACCAGCAGTTCCTCAACGGCTGGACGGCCGCCACCCACCCGCTGGACGACATCGCCGACCTGCCCTGGGGGACGGCCGACACCGCCGGGCGCGGGCCGGTCTACCACCGCGGCGTCCTCACCGTGGACGAGCCGCGCGACGGCTACCTCGCCCTGCCCGGATGGACCAAGGGCTACGTCTGGGTCAACGGCTTCTGCCTCGGGCGGTACTGGGACCGCGGCCCGCAGCGGACGCTGTACCTGCCCTGGCCCCTGCTGCGGCCGGACGCCAACGAGCTGGTCGTCCTGGAGCTGGACGACGTCGCCGATCCGGTCGTGGAGATCAGGACCGAGCCCGAACTCTGAGGTCCGGAGAGTGACGGGTCCGTGTTCCGCGGGCCCGTCTTTCGGGGAACGGCGTGCCGAAGTGTCGCCCCGCGACTACGCTTCGTGCGCCATGAGGACCACGCACGGGCTCAGCGAGATCATCGTCGGCGAGGCGCTCCAACGGCGCTCCCCCGCGCAGGGCAAGGCCTACCTGGCGGGCGGCGGCCTCGTCCCCGGCGTGCCCATCCCCCCGGTGCTGCTGGCGCCCGTCCCCGAACTGGTGGCGGCGGTCCGCGACTGCGAGATGTACCGGATGGTGAGCGCGCACATCGGCTGGGCCCGGCGCGGCCGCCCGCTGGTCCCCGACGGGGCGCCGGTGCCCGACGACGTGCTGGCGCTCGTCCGGGAACGGCTGCCCGACTCCGCGCCGCGCGGCGAGGCGCTGCGCCACGCGGCGCGGGTGTTCTGGGACGTCCTGGTCAGGGCGGACATCCTGCATCCGGACGAGGAGGCGGGCCTGCTGCGGCCCGGCGCGACGGCCCTGGCCCTGACCGGCCCCGACGAGGACGCGGCGCTGGCCGCCTGGCACCGCACGGTGCTCGCCCTGCTGGACGAGTGGGGCGGCGTCGGCCCCGGCGACGGCCCCCGGCGGCAGGGCCTGACCGCGAACCTGCTCGTCTCGATCTACACCTACGACCAGCCGATCCCCCGGACCAGCATCACGCCGTGGCTGGGCGAGGACGGCCAGACCGCGATGGGCCACCACCTGGACGCCCTGTACGAGTGCGGGCTGATCGAGTACGAGACGGTCCGGGTCGGCATCACGCCCCTCGGCCGGTCGGTGACCCGCGTCCTGCTGGAGGACGCGACCGGGATACGAATACCGGTGGTCGGCGACCACGCCGGCGGGGGCGCGGCCGAGCTGCTGGCGGCGCTGCCCTTCTACCCCGGGTTCATGGTCGAACCGGAGGTGCGGCTCTGGCTGGCGGGCGGCGGCCGGACCGTCGAGGAGGGCGCGGCCGAGTTCGCCGGGGCCCTGCGGGAGGTCTCCCCCGGCGCCCGCCGCGCGGGACTGGACATCCTGGCGGGCAGGTACGGCGCGCCGTTCGGCGACGACGGCCGCCGGGCGCTGGCGGCCCTCGCCGACGACCCGGCGCTCGCGGGCCTGGTCCGCAGCCGCCTGACCGACGCCGAGCGCGCCGCCCTGGCCGGGCCCGCGCCGGGCGGGTCC
>NZ_JBFAOF010000720.1:0-3874 GCF_040675125.1 Spirillospora sp. NPDC049652
GGGCCTGAACCTGCGCGCCGACCTCTACCGGTACGAGTCGGCGGCCGGTTCCGAAGACGACTCCGAGGGCGGCCCGGAAGGCGGTTCGGAAGACGGCTCGGGAGGCGGTCCGGCGTTCGGGCCGGCGGACTCGCCGGTGGTGCTGCGCGGCTGCTGGCTCGGCTCGCCGCCGCCGCTGACGGCCGACCTCGTGATCGCGGAGCGGACGGGCTGCGACCTCGCGCCGGTGGACCCGGTCGCGGACGGGCTCCGGCTGCTCTCGTTCGTCTGGCCCGACCAGCACGAGCGGGTGGCGCGGCTGCGCGGCGCGCTGGAGGTCGCCGCGCGCGTCCCCGCGACGGTCGTCCAGGCGGACGCGGCGACGTTCCTCGCCGACCTCGCGCCGCGTCCGGGCATGGTCACCGTCGTGTGGCACTCGCTGATGTGGCACTACCTCTCCTCCGCGGAGCAGGCGCGGGTCACGGCCGCCGTGGAGCGGGCGGGCGCGGCCGCGACGCCGGACGCGCCGGTCGCCCACCTGCACCTGGAGCAGGCCGACGACGCCGACTTCCAGAGCCTGCCGGTGCTGACGCTCCGCCTCTGGCCGCACGGCGGCGGCGAACGGCGGATCCTCGCCGACACTCCCCACCACGGCGTACCCGCCCGGTGGCGGCCCGTCCCGTAACCGGGCAAGCCAGACCCGCCCACGATCGCCCCGTGACCGAATCCGTACCCGGTAGCTGGAATCCGCGGGGACTCCAGCTACCAGGCGGCCGGGCCTCTCCGCATCGGGTCAGCCCTGACCTGAAAGGACGGGCCCGGAGGACGCGGAATCCGCCGCCGGGCCGTTGACCGCGCGCATCACGGCGTCGATCAGGCGGTGGTTCTCCAGCGCGCCGCCTCCTCCCCCGAGTGCGAAGCGGCGGCGCGTGTAGCTGTAGGCGACGCCGCTGCCCGGGTCGGCGAAGGACTGCGCGCCCACGGCCCCGCTGTGCCCGAAGGCGTCGGCGCCGAGCACCGGGTAGCGGACGCCCATGGCCTCGAAGCCGAGCAGGAAGTGGTCGTGTTCGCCGGTCACCACGTCCACACCGGAGGTGTGCGGCCTGGTGAACTCGGCCAGCGTCGCCGCGTCGAGCAGGGGCGGCCGTCCGTCGACCTCGCCGATCGCGGCGGCGTACATCGCGGCGAGTCCCCGCGCGTTCCCCACACTGCCGGACGAGGCGGGGCCCGCCGCCCGGACGGCCCGGGTGTTGGCGAACCCGACCAGGTCCGTGGGCGGGGACGCGTTCAGGTTGAAGGCGATGCCCATCAGGCTGTCGGGGGCGACCGCTGCCTGCGCGCGGGGCCGGAGCGGCTGGGCCGGCAGGTAGCGCCGTTCGTGCCGTTCGGGCAGGCCGAGGTAGAAGTCGAGGCCGTAGGGCGCGCGTATCCGCTCCTCGTACAGTTCCTGGATGGAGCGGCCGGTGACGCGCCGCACCACCTCACCGGTCAGCGCCCCGATGGTGAAGGCGTGGTAGCCGTACGCGCCGTCCGGCCGCCAGTAGGGCCGCTGCCTGGCGAGCCGTTCGGCGAGGGCGCGGTCGTCGGCCAGTTCGGCGGCGCTGAACCCGCCGTCCACCCCGATCAGTCCAGCGCGGTGTGCGAGGAGGTCCCGGAGGGTGATCCGGTCCTTGCCCTCGGCGGCGAACTCGGGCCAGTGGTCGGCGACGCGCCGGTCGAGGTCGAGGGTCCCGTCCTGGACGAGCAGGGCGACGACGAGGTGGGCGGCGCCCTTGCCGGACGAGTAGAGGGCCAGCAGGGAGTCGGCCGCGATGTCCGGGCCGGTCCACAGGTCCAGGACCACGCGGCCGCGGTGGCGGACGGCGAGTTGCGCGTCCAGGCCGTCCTCCCGCGCGGTGACGTCCTGGAAGACCTGCCGGACCTCGTCGAATCCGGGGGCGGTGATCCCGTGCACGGTCACGGTCATTCCCCCTTCATCTTGGCGGCCAGCGCGTCCAGCAGGTCCCGCAGCACGCCGATCGTCCGCTCGTCGGTGAGGTTGCCCGCCTCGTCGAAGCGCTCGTGGGCGCGGAAGGCGATGAGCTCGGGCTTGACGACGACGTCGGACCCGGTCCACACGAACACCTGGCGCAGCGCGAGCTGGGCGCGGACGGAGCCGAAGTTGGTCGGGGCCGCGCCGGCGATGGCGACGGGCTTGCGCAGCAGGGGCGCTCCCTCGGTGCCCGTCCAGTCGGTGCTGGCCCAGTCGATGGCGTTCTTGAGCACGCCGGGCACGGAGTAGTTGAACTGGGGGGTGGCGATCAGCAGGCCGTCCGCGGCGTTGACGCGGTCGCGGAGGGCCTGCGCGGCGGCGGGGCGGCGCTCCGGGACGTCCTGGTCCATGTCGTACGGCGGCAGGTCGCGCAGCCCGTCGTAGATCTCGACCGTGACGCCGTGCGGGGTGAACTTCTGGGCGGCGCGGAGCAGGGCGGTGTTGTAGGAGTCGGCCCGCAGGCTCCCGGAGATCCCCAGGATCTTGCGCTCGTGCATCGACGCTCCTTCGTGAAAGCCGAGGTGGCTCGGCCGGACGGCCGATGAACTGAACTGTACAGATCAGTTCATATGAACTCAACCGTTCAGTTCACGTAGGATGCGGGGATGACCACGACGACCAGACGCACCCCGCCCTCGGGCGAGCGCGCGGCGCGCAAGCGGGCGGCCATCGTGCGCGCGGCGCACGGGCTCTTCCTGGAGCACGGCTTCGGCACCGGGATGGACCACATCGCCGCCGAGGCCGGCGTCTCGAAGGTGACCGTCTACAACCACTTCGCGAGCAAGGAGGAGCTGTTCGTCGAGGTGGTGAACGAGGCCCTCGAACGGGCCCTCGGCCCGACGTCGCACGCCATGCGCGAGCGCCTGGGCACGGGCGGCGACCTGCGCGAGGCGCTCGTCGCGACCGCGCGCGACTGGGTCGAGGGGCTGGTCCGTCCCGACGTGCTCGCGTTGCGCGCGCTCATCACCGCCGAGGCGCGGCGCTTCCCCGACCTCGGGCGCACCTGGCGCGAGCAGGGGCCGGACCGGTTCAGCGAGCCGCTGGCGGAGGCGCTCGCCGCCCGCGACGACCTGGACATCGCGGACATGGACCTGGCGATCACCCAGTTCTACGCGCTGGTGCTGTACCCGCACATCGTCCACAACGGCTACGGCGACCGCCTCGACCCGCGCTTCGCCGACGCCCTCGTCACCCAGGGCGTCGACATGTTCCTGACCTACTACACGCGTTCCTGAGGCACCGCCGGCGAAGCGGCGAGGCCGGCGAGCAGCTGGAGGGAGGCGACCGCGTCGGAGCCGGGCGGCGCGGCGGAGGCGTCGCGTCAGGTCGTGACGGGGCGGGGTTCGGGGGGCGGGCCGTCCGGGTCGAGGCGGTAGGCGGACGCCTGGAGGCCGTAGAGGTCGGCGTAGAGGCCGTCGCGGGCCATCAGGTCCGCGTGGGTGCCGTGCTCGGTGACGCGGCCGTTCTCCAGCACGTAGATGCGGTCGGCGTGCCGGACGCTCGCCAGCCGGTGCGTGATCAGCAGGACGGTGCGGCCGTGCTCGGCGGCGTGCGCGCGGATGTGCTCGAACAGCCGGTGCTCGGCCCGCGCGTCGAGCGCGGCGGTCGGCTCGTCGCAGATCAGCAGCGGCGCGTCCCGGTAGAAGCCGCGCGCGGCGGCGAGCCGCTGCCACTGCCCGCCGGACAGCTCCTGCCCCTGGTCGAACCGCTTGTCGAGCAGGGTGTCGTAGCCGAACGGGAGGGTGTCGATCACCTCGTCCGCGCCCGAGTCGGTCGCGGCGGCGCGCACCGCCCGGCGCGCCGCCGGGACGCCGAGGTCGTCGCCCATCGCGATGTTGTCGGCGGCGGTCATCGGCCAGTGCG
>NZ_JBFAOF010000721.1:0-3872 GCF_040675125.1 Spirillospora sp. NPDC049652
AGCGGCTCGGGCAGCCACGGCCCGACGTACGACTCGCGGGTCGCGCGGGCGGACGTCAGCCGGTTGACGGCGAGGTTGGTGACCGTCCGCACCAGGTAGGCGCGCGCGTTCGCGACGTCCGACCGGTCCGTCTTGTTCCAGGCGAGCCACGCGTCCTGGAGGACGTCCTCGGCGTCGGCGACGCTGCCCAGCAGCCGGTAGGCGGTGCCGAACAGCAGCCGCCGGTGCGCGGTGAACGGGTCGTCCGCCGGTTTCGTGGTCGTCATCGCGTTCGCCCTTCCTTCTCCGGCCGGCCCGCCGCGCGTGCTTCCGTCCTGCCCCGAGCATCGCATCCGGACGGGTCGGCGTGGCGGGTTCAGCGGGTGGCCCGGCCGCCCTTGGTGAGGTAGGGGTGGACATTGAGACGCCTGCTCATCCGGAAGAACGGGAGGGGGCTCCCGCTGACGGCCTCCTTGTAGCGGACGGCCGCGCGCCCGGTGAGGACGAAGCGGCGCGGGGTGTCGTCCGCCCGCACGAACTGGACGACCGCGTCGCGGCGGCCGAGGCTGACCGGCTGGTGGAAGTACCCGATCCGGAACGGCTCCGGCGCGCGTCCGCGCAGCAGCCGGACGATGTTGTCGGCGGCGTGCGCGCCGGTCGGGACCCCGGTCTGGCAGGTCCCGTGGAGCTCGCCCCACGCCTGCCGGACGGCGGCCGCGTCACCGATCGCGAACACGTCCGGATGCGACACCGACCGCAGCTCCGCGTCCACGACGACGCGTCCGCCCTGGTCAGTGGTGATTCCAGCGGCGGTGGCCAGGTCGGGGACGCGCACGCCGGTCGTCCACAGCGTCGCGTCGGACGGGACGACCGTGCCGTCGGCGAGGGCGACCCCGTCCGGCAGCACCTTGGCGACCGCCTCTCCGGCGCGGACGGTCACGCCGAGCCGCTCGAACGCCCGGCCCAGGTACGCGCGCGCCCGCTCGCCCATCATCGCGGCGGGCTCGCCCCGGCTGACCAGCGTGACCCTGAGGTCGGGGCGGCTCTCGGCGATCTCGGCGGCGGCCTCGACCCCGGTCAGGCCGCCGCCGCAGACGGTGACGGCCGCAACGCCGGGCTCGGCGATGCGCGCGGCGAACCGGCCGGGCTCGTCCAGGGTGAACGCGTGGACGTCCGCGCCCGGGACGAGGGACGTGTCGGCGCGGCTGCCGAGCGCGAGGACGAGCGTCGCGTACTCGACGCCGTCGTTGTCGTCGATGGTGAGCCGGTGCCGGTCGGGGTCGATGGCGGTGACGCGCCCCTGTCGGAAGACGACGCCCGATCCGTCCAGCAGGTCGGGGATGCGGCGGACGGCGAGGTTCTGCCCGGCGGCGGTCTGGTGGGTGCGCAGCCGCTCCACGAACCGGTCGGACGGGTTGACGAGCGTGACCGTGACGTCCTGGTCGCGGCGGGTGCGGTGGGCGATCCGGATGGCGCACAGCATCCCGGCGTAGCCCGCCCCCACGACGACGACGTTCCTGCCCATGTTCCTCATCTCCCTGAGGACGATCCGAAGTGGACGCCCATGGGACAAACAGGACGTGCCATCCGTGACAGCTCCGAATGTGGCCTGCGTCACTCACGTGCCCGCGCGGGGGCGCCTACGACTCCTCGAAGGGCTTGGACGGCGGCGCGGAGGGCGGCAACGACCCCGGCGGGACATAGAGGGGTCCCTGAACAGTGACCTTCAAGCCCTCTCCTTCAATCTCGGCACGCTCCTCTTCGTCGTCGCGCCGGGCGCGGGCGGCGAGCGCGCGAAGCCAGCTCAGCCCGAGAGCGGAGATCGCCAGCAGGCCGGACCAGTTGAGCAGCGCGATCAGGTCCCCCTGCCAGGACGTGGCCTGCGGCAGATAGCCGTCGAGCCCCGGGGCCTCCCACGCGTCCCCGGTCAGCCGCAGCGCGACGGCGATCGCGATCCCGTGCATGGAGTCCCAGAGCGCGTGCAGCAGCGACACTCCCAGCCACGCCAGGACGACCGTCCCGCCGATGTGGAACCGGTGCCGCCCCCGCGCGGCCGCGAAGAGCACCCCGCCGAGGATCGCCGTCCACAGCCCATGCCCGACCGGCGTCAGCACCCCTCGCAGGATCTCCGTCTCGACCAGCGCCCACAGGCTCAGCCCGTGCACGGTGAACAGGGCGTTGAACGCGTATCCGGCGCTCTCGAACGCGGCGAACCCGAATCCGACGGTGCCGCCCAGCACCAGCCCGTCCCGCGTCCTCCGCTCCCGCAGCGGAAACGCCACGTACATGAGCGCGGCGAGCTTGACCGCCTCCTCGATCAGCCCCACGCCCACGTACATCCACGGCGACGGATGCAGCAGATACGTCTCCAGCACCGACGCGCCCAGCAACCCCAGCACGCCGCCCACGACGAACGCGCGGAACAGGTAGGGGACGGTGATCTCACCGGACGTCCCGTGCTCGTACGCCCACACCACGAAGGCGACGGGCACGACGAAACTGCCGAGCAGGACGATCGTCGGCACCAGGTTCGAGTTCGCGGTCAGGGCGGTGACCAGCACGCTGGCCCCCCACAGCACCAACCCGGACCCGAGAACCCGCAGCCACACCCGCCTCCGCGCCGCAGCCTCGACCCGCGAAACAGCCCTCGCTGCCCCGTCCCCCATACTCGCGACCTACCCTCGCCACCTCCCCCTCGAACCAGCCCAGCCCCGCGCGACCACCCACCTGACCTGCGCAAATCGGCCCGCTGGCGAGCAGTGGCCTGAGGGGCGTCCGCGGTCGGTCCGCTTCAGTGCAGTGGCAGTCCGCTGCCCCGGATGGACGGACCGCGGCTCCGGCCGGGGCCTTCCTATGGTCAGGCGGGGGTCCCGGTTCGGAAGGTGTTGCGGTAGGCGGACGGGGACGTGCACATGGTGCGGGTGAAGTGGTGGCGGAAGGTCGCCGGGCTGTCGAACCCGACGACGGCCGCGATCCTCTCCACCGGGGTCGAGCCCTCCTCCAGCAGCGGCAGGCTGGCCATGATCCGCTGGTGGACGAGCCAGCGGAGCGGGCTGGTGCCGGTCTGCCGGTTGAAGTGCCGGATGAAGGTGCGCGGCGCCTGGCACGCGACGCGCGCCAGCTCGGCGATCGTCAGGGGCCGGGTGAGGTTGGCCAGGGCGTACTCCATGGCCCGGCCGACCGCGTCGTCCGCCGAGGGCTCGGGGACGGCGGACGCGACGAACTGCGCCTGGCCGCCGTCGCGGTGCGGCGGGACGACCAGACGGCGCGCGACCGCGTTGGCGATCCGCGCCCCGTGGTCCTTGCGGACCAGGTGCAGGCACAGGTCGAGGACGGCCGCGCTGCCCGCGCCGGTGATCACGTCGTCGCCGTCCACGTACAGCACGTCCGGCGTGACCTCGACCTTCGGATAGCGGCGCCGCAGCAGGTCGGCGTAGAGCCAGTGGGTCGTGGCCGCGCGTCCGTCGAGCAGCCCGGCGGCGGCCAGGGCGAACGCCCCGGAGCAGTTCGACACCACCCGCGCCCCGCGCTCGTGGGCCGCCCGCAAGGCGTCCACTACGGCCCTCGGCACCACGCCCCGGACATCCGGAACCGCCACGACGACCAAGGTGTCGGCGGTCGCGAACTCCTCCAGGCCGTGATCGGGCGTCATGCTCAGCCCGCCGACCATCCGCAGCGGGCCGGGCGTGAGCCCGCAGATCCGAAGGTCGTACCAGGGCACCCCCAGCTCGGGCCGGGGAAGCCCGAAGACCTCGACGACCGCGCTCAACTCGAACGGCGCCATCCCTTCGAACGCCAACACTCCGACCTTGTGCCCACCCCCGCTCCCCAGCCCGACCGCGACCGTCTCCCCGGCCGCGCCCACGCGCCCGACCGCCGACTCGTGCCCGGCC
>NZ_JBFAOF010000722.1:0-3867 GCF_040675125.1 Spirillospora sp. NPDC049652
GCTGTTCGCGCCCGGCATGAGCGTCGGCGCGCCGCCGGACGAGTTCAACCAGCGCGGCCAGGACTGGGCGCAGCCGCCGTGGCATCCGGGCCGCCTCGCCGAGGCCGCCTACCTGCCGTTCCGCGGCATGGTCGGGTCCGCGCTGCGGCACGGCGGCGGCCTCCGGCTCGACCACGCGCTGCAGGTCTCGCGGCTCTGGTGGGTGCCGGCGGGCGCGTCCCCGGCGGACGGCGCGTACGTCTCCTACGACCGCGACGCGATGCTGTCCGCGCTCACCTGGGAGGCCGCCCGCACCGGCGGCGTGATCATCGGCGAGGACCTCGGCACGGTCGAGCCCGGCCTCCGCGAGGACCTGGCCGCGCGCGGCGTCTACGGGACGTCCCTGCTCTGGTTCGAGCGCGACGACGCGGGCCGCCCCCGGCCGCCGGGGGAGTGGCGGGAGCTGTCCCTCGCGACGGTCGGCACGCACGACATGCCGCCGATCGCAGGCATGCTGCACGGGGACCATTTGACGCTCCGCGACCGCCTCGGCCTGCTGACCCGCCCGCTCGCCGAGGAGCGCGCCGAACACCGCCGCACCCTGGCCGAATGGCTCGGCGTGCTCGCCGCCGAGGGGCTGCTCGCCTCCTCGCCGGAGACCGTCCTCACGGCGCTCGACTCCGGCTCGTCCGCGTACGACGCCGAGGTCGTCCACGCCCTGCACGGGTTCCTGCGCCGCACCCCGGCCCGCCTGGCGGGCATCGCGCTCACCGACCTGGTCGGCGAGCGCCGCACCCAGAACCAGCCCGGCACGGTCGACGAGTACCCGAACTGGCGGGTCCCGCTCGCGGACGCGTCGGGCCGTCCCGTCCTGCTGGACGACCTGGGCATGCTGCGCCCCTGAGCGGCGGCCCGGCCTCAGGCGAGGGCGGTCAGCAGGCGGCGCGAGACCTCTTCCAGCAGGTCGTCCGGGGCGAGGTCGGTCGCTCCGATCACCGAGAACAGCCCGGGCAGGCCCGGCAGCGGGTAGCCGTCGCCGGCCTCGTCCCGGAACGCCTTCTCGCCCAGCGGATGGTGCCGCAGCGACGCGCGGGCCCGCGCCCACGCCGTCTGCACCTCCTCCGGCGACGGCACCCCGAACCCGTGCCCGACCGGCGCGGCGTGCCGCAGCCGCACGAGGGCGCTGTCGGCGAAGTCCGCCGCGAGACGGCACCGGGCGGTGAGGTCGGCCCGGACCCCGGCGTCGATCCGGGTCATCACGCTGCACGGCGTCCGGCAGCGCGCCGCGCAGTCGCCGAGCGCCCGCGCGACCTGGCTGTGCTGCCGGTCCAGGTAGGCGCGCCAGCCCGGCCCCGGCTCGTTCGCGACCCGCAGCGTCCGCTCGCACGCCGACCGCTCGGGCCGGGTGTGGTCGCAGTCGCGCTCCGCGCCCGGCTCGACCGGCACCCCGAACCGGCTGCCCGGCCCGGTCACCGACCGCCCGATCAGCGCCGGGTCGCCCGCGTGCCCGAGCACCGGCTCCCACGCCAGCATCGGCGCGTACTCGGCCGCGATGTGGACGGCCGCGACCAGCGGCGCCATCTCCCGCCGCCGCCACCGGATGTCGATGACCTCCAGCAGCAGCCGGTACGCGGGGCGCAGGCTCGCCAGCGCGCCGCGCGGACGCTCCTTGGCGTACTGCGGCATCCGGCTCGCGCGGGCGCGGTCGAGCAGGTCCTTCGGGACCTCCCCGGCCTCCTCGGGCATCCCGAAATCCTCGGCGTCCAGGTCGAGGACCCGCTGCCCGAACGCGCAGAGCGGCGCGACCGGCCCGCTCCCGCCCGTCGTCAGAGCCTCCAGATCCCCGAACGCATACCGCTTCGCCAACACCCTGAGCACGTCCCGCGCGGTCTCCACCCCGTCACTTTGCCATGGCCTTCAACCCGCCCAAGCCGCCGCCGGGGGGAAACCTCCGTCCCCGCCGCCCTTGCCGGGCCGCGTCCGCCGTGTCACCATCAGCCCATGATCAACCGAGAGGGGCCGAACGCCCCGGTGCGGTGACGCACCCCGCGCCGCGCCCGCGCGGCGACCAGAGAACCGCGGCCGACGCCCGGCAGGACGACACCGGCAAGGTGCGCCGGGCCATCCGGATCCGCGACGAATGGATCGACCAGGGCCTCTGCGCCCTCCCCGCGGACCGTCCGGCCGCCGAAGCGGCCATCTTCGAGCTGTACGCCCGCATCCGCAGACCCGCACCCCGCTTCGTCTGGGTGCCGTCCCCGTCCGCCGCCCTGGACGCCGGCTCCACGGCGTGCCGGATGCCTCCGCCCCGCTACGACGCGCTGCCGCACCGCCGCGACGACTGGCCTGCGGCCAGCCTCATCTCGGCCCTGGGCGCGCGGCTGGGCTTCCGCATCGGCGAGGCGCTGAAGTCCCGGCGCCGCGACCTCGGTCCCCACCTCCTCGATCCCTGGCGGACGGACGCGCCGGAACAGGCCGTCCGGCAGGGCACGGACGCCCTGCGGGTCGTGGAGAGCGCGGTACTGCCCGCGCTGACCAGGACCGTGCGGGACTCGCTGCTCATCCCGCTCCGCGACCTCCTGAAGGCGGAGGCCGGGGGCCCGCTGGGCTACTCCTCGCACGGCCAGCACAGCGTCCACGAGGTCGGCGCCCACGACATCTGGCACCGTAGCGGCCTGCTGCGCCTCCGTCCGGAGGACTCGGAGCAGCTCGACGTGTGGACGGCCCTCGCGCGCTCCTGCGGCTGGTGGTGGCCCGGGGACGAGGAGTGCGTGGTGTCCGAACGTCCCGTGGACGTCCGCACCGAAACCGCGCCCGACGGCGGACGGCGTCCGCACAGCCTGGACGGCCAGGCCGTCCGCTACGCCGACGGCTGGGGCTTCCACGCGGTGAACGGCACCCGCGTCCCCGAATGGGTCGTCACCGACCCGACCCCCGAACGGATCGCCGCCGAACCCAACGTCGAAGTCCGCCGCTGCGCCATCGAGCGCATCGGCTGGGACGCCTACATCGAGGCCGCCGGCCTCCGGCTCCTCGGCTCCGCCCCCGACCCCGGCAACCCCGGTTCGGAACTGCGCCTGTTCGACCTCCCGAGCCACACGTGGGGCGCGCCCGCGCGGCTGCTCCTCGCCGTCAACGGCTCCCTCGAACGCGACGGCACCCGCCGCCGGTACGGCCTGACCGTCCCGGCCGACCTCCCCGACCCGATCGCGGCCGCCGCCTGGACCTACGGCCTCGACCCCGCCCAGTACGCCCGGCTCCAGCGCCGGACCTAGCCCGCCACGGTGATGCCCATGAGCCTGACCCTGTCCGACCTCACCCGCCAGACCGGCTTCGACGTCCTCGACCACCTCGACATGGACGTCACGATCCCCGTGCTCGCCGGCCCGCAGGCCCAGGGCGACCTGCTCGTCGTCCCGCTCGCCGACGTGGCCGCCGCCGTGACCGTCCCGGAGCGGGCCCGCTGGCGCCGCGTCCCGCCGGACGGCGTGGAGGCGCTGCGCGGCGCCGCCGGCGGCAACCCCCACACCCTCGTCGCCGAGCCCCACACCTGCCGCTGGACGGGCGACGTCAGCGACCGCACGGGCCTCGCGCTCGGCGTGCTCTGGGCGGACCACCCCGTCCACCTGATGCACCCGGAGCACGGCGCCTCCGGCATCGCCCCCGGCACCTACGTCATCCGCCGCCAACGCGAAGGCCGAGGCATGACCAGCGGCGGCTACCTCCAAGGCACCTACCTCCAAGCCACCTACGTCCACGACTGACACGCGGAAAGGCCGCCCGGCGGGTGCCGGGCGGGCGTTGGGGTGGGGGGGGGGGGGTGGGGGGAGGTGGGTAGTGGACCCCTCTGGACGCCAGTCACAAAAAAACCACACGCGGATTGCGTCG
>NZ_JBFAOF010000723.1:0-3857 GCF_040675125.1 Spirillospora sp. NPDC049652
TGGCCGCCGTCCGCCCGCGCGTCCGCGTCGAACTCGCCGCCGAGGGCGCCGACACGGTCGCGGAGCCCGGCCAGGCCCCGCCCGCCGCCACCGGGCGTCCGGTGCGAGACGGTGGCGGGGCCGTCGGTGCCGACCTCCACGAGGATCTCCCTGTCCCCGTAGCGGACCCGGGTGACGGTGCGCTTGCCGCGGGCGTGCTTCAGGGCGTTGGTGAGGGCCTCCTGCATGACCCGGTAGGCCACGAACTCGGCGCTTCCCGCGGACGCGGACGGCTCGCCCTCCTCGGTGAACTCCACCGGCTGCCCCGCCCGGCGCGTCTGCTCCACCAGCGCGCGCAGGTCGCCGCCGGACGGCGTCCTGACGTGGTCGTCACGCCCGGTGCCGTGGTCGGGGTTGAGCAGGTCGAGCAGGTTCCGCAGGTCGGCGATGGCCCGCCGGCCGGTGTCGGTGACGGCGTCCAGCGTCTGGTCGAGGCGGCCGGGATCGGCGGTCAGGTACCGCGCCGCCTCGGCCTGGACGACCATCGCCGTCACGTGGTGGGTCACGACGTCGTGGAGTTCGCGGGCGATGCGGGTCCGTTCGGTGGCGCGGGCGGCGTCCGCGAGGCGGAGCCGGCGCTCGGCCTCGGCCGCCCGGGTCGAGCGCAGCCAGGCCCCGATGCACCAGGCCACGGCGAGCCCCACGTAGAACGTCGCGTAGCCGCCCGGCCCCTCGGCCCCGCCGAGCCGGTGCAGGACGACCGCCAGCGCCACGTACGCGGCGGACAGGACGGCCACGGCGACCCGCCGGTGGTGGTTCAGGTGGGCGCCCGCGCTCACCAGGACGATCGGCAGCGCCGTCCCCGCGACCATGCGGTAGCCGCGCAGCTCCGCCACGGCGAACCCGAGCGCCACCAGGGCGAGCGACACGGCCGGCCACCGCCGCCGGACGGCCAGCGGCCCGCACAGAAGGGCGAGCGCCGCGATGGCCAGGGCGTCGAAGTGCCGGACGGGCAGTTCGCCGACCTGGGTCTCGTGGCCGCGCAGCACCGGCAGGAACGACTGGGTGGCGAGGAGGAGCGCGAGCGGGAGGTCCCGGACCGTCACGTCGAGCCGGCTCCAACGCTCCCGGAGCCGTCGCGTAGTGATCACCGGGCAAGGCTAGCGGCCGGGGCGGCGGGGGCCTTGCGCCTGCGCGGGACGACGTTGCCCCGCCGGCGCGCCAGCCACATGAACGCCATCGTCAGCAGGACGCCGATCACGACCGTGTACGGGCTCGCCTCCGGGCCGAACCGGCCGCCGGTGAGCACCGCCGGACCGGACGTGACGCCGTGCAGCAGCCCCTCGTTGTCGCCGTTGCCCGACACCTCGGCGCCGAAGATGCCCGCCTCGGCGAAGTTCCAGCCGAAGTGCAGGCCGATCGGCACCCACAGGTTGCGGGTGGCGGCGTAGGCGGCGGCGAGCGTCCCGCCCGCCGAGACCGCGATGGCGACCGCGCCCCACACCGTGGCGTCCGGGTTGGCCAGGTGGAAGAGGCCGAAGAGCGCGCTGGTCAGCACCAGGGCCGTCCACGTGCCGAGCCGTCCCTCGGTGAGCCGGAACAGCACCCCGCGGAACATCAGCTCCTCGGTCACCGAGGCGCCCGCCATGAAGCCGAACAGCCCGACCGGGCCCGCGACCGACCCGAACCCGTCGACCTTGTAGTCGCCGAGCATGGCGATGTTCCCGATCACGGCCGCGAACCAGCCCGCGCCGACCAGCGCGCCGAGGGCGGTGCGGCGGGCCGCGCCCCTCGGGGCGACCTCGTCCGGCGTCCGGCGCTCGGACCACCGCACCACCCGGGCGTACACCCAGATCGCGACCGCGGCGGTCAGGAGCCCGACCACCAGGCTCACGGCCGCGTTGTCCTGCGCCGCCGCCACGGCCTGGCCGCCCACGAGGGCGACCGCCATGACCGGCAACAGCTGCTTCAACAGACGCACGTCGTCTCCCCGCGGATCGCGTTCTCGGCTCGGCCGCGGACTGGTCGCCGCGGCCAGGACGACGCTAGGGAAACCGGGGGTCCGCGCTCTTCCCCGCCGGGAGGACAATCGCCGGTAGCTCGCACGGGGGACAGGCCGCCGCTCGGCGAGGCCCGGGGACGCGTGAACCGTCCGCGCGATGCGCGTTCCACGCACTCACGGTGATCGGACGACCCCGGACGGAAGCCGATTCGGCCCGGTGTGACGAGCCCGACGCCGGGCGCGGCCGCCCCGGGACGGCGCCGCATCGAACATGGTCGCGACATCGGGCATGCTGAACAGTGGTCCGACGGTGCACGGCGAGAGGAGCTTGGGTGGACGACGGTGCGCAGGGACGGGACCCCGTCCCGGCCTCAGGGGCCTCCCCGCAGCTGCGGCTGGACGACCTGCTGGACGGCCTCCAGCTGCAGGTCCACCAGGTGCGGGCGGCCCGCGACCGGATGCGCACCCTGCTGGACGCCGTCCTGGCCGTCGGCTCGGACCTGGACCTCGAGGTGGTGCTGCGCCGCATCGTGGAGTCCGCGGTCACCCTCGTGGACGCGCGGTACGGGGCGCTGGGCGTGCTCGGCGAGGAAGGCACGATCAAGCAGTTCATCACGGTCGGCATCGACGACGAGACCGTCGCCCGGATCGGGCACTACCCGCGCGGCGAGGGCATCCTCGGGCAGCTCATCCGCCGTCCGGAGCCGCTCCGCCTGGCCGACCTGGCGGACCACCCGTCGTCCGTGGGCTTCCCGCCCGGGCACCCGCCGATGACCACCTTCATCGGCGCTCCCGTCCGGGTCCGCGACGAGGTGTTCGGCAACCTGTACCTGACCGACAAGCACGGCGGCGCGGAGTTCGACGCCGACGACGAGGCGGTGCTGCGCACCCTGGCCGCCGCGGCCGGCGTCTCGATCGACAACGCCCGGCTGTACGACGACGCCCGCCGCAAGCAGCAGTGGCTCGCGGCGAGCGACGAGCTGACCCGCAGCCTGCTGGCCGGCCGGGGGGTGGGCGAGGTCCTGGCGTCGGTCGCGACGACCGTGCGCGAGCTGGCCCGCGCCGACCTGGTCACGCTGGCCGTCCCGGTCGGGGACAGCGGCGAGCTGGTCGTGGAGGTCGCGTCCGGCGCGTGGGAGGAGGAGGTCCGCGGCCTGGTGCTGCCGGCCACGACCCCGGCGTCGAAGGTGTTCGCCACGGGCGAGCCGGTCACCGGCGACGCGCTCGGCGCCGACCTGCGCGCCGAGGTGTCCGAGGTCGAGCTGGGCCCGGCGTTCTACGTGCCGCTCGGCACCCGCGACCACGTGCGCGGCGTCCTGCTGGTCGCGAACCTGCCCGGCGGGCACAACTTCCCGGACGCGGTCGTCGACATGGTCATCGGCTTCGGGAACCAGGCGGCGCTGACCCTGGAGGTCGCCGAGCACCGCCAGGACGCCGAGCACATGCTGGTCCTCAGCGACCGCGACCGCATCGCCCGCGACCTGCACGACCTGGTCATCCAGCGGCTGTTCGCGGGCGCCCTGACGCTCCAGTCCACGCTCGGCCGCGTCGCCGACCGGCCCCAGGTGGGCGAGCGGATCCAGCGGGTCGTGGACGACCTCGACGACACGATCAAGGTCGTCCGCTCCACCATCTACGGCCTGCGCGAGAGCGACCGCAGCAGCGGCGGCGGCGGCCTGCGGGGCAAGCTGGTGACGGCCACCGGACGCGCCGCCGAGGTGCTCGGCTTCACCCCGGCGCTGCGGATGACCGGCCTGCTCGACACCGGCGTGCCCGCCGGGCACGCCGAGTGCCTGCTGGCCGTGCTGGGCGAGGCGCTGTCCAACGCGGCCCGGCACGCCGGCGCCACCGCCGTGGACGTCGGCGTGGACGTGAG
>NZ_JBFAOF010000724.1:0-3854 GCF_040675125.1 Spirillospora sp. NPDC049652
GATCTAATCCTTTCACACTCCTCTTGTGCCCTACACTCGGCTGTCCCGATCTGGTGTCGCTGATGCCGGGTCCGGCCGAGCGGGAGGACGCGTAGCCCGAGCCGGCGGGCCGATCGGCACGCCCCCCCACGAAGCGGCGCGGCCTGTGCGTCCCCGGGCCGGTCGCATCACTCGGTCGCGTCACTCGGACGGGTCACTCGGGGGCGGTTCAAGGGGCGGGCAAGTTCTGTCCAGCGCGCGATTCCGGCTGGTCGGGCTGGGAAGGTGACCAGCGGGTCCGGGCCGCCGATGCCGCCCGGCGCCTGCGGGTCCGGGCCGGTGCCGCCGCCCGGGAGCCCTTCTCGTGTCGCGCGATCGGAAGGCCGTCAATGTCGATTCTGGCTTACCCGCACCAGTTGCCGGTGCGGCTCGCTACCGGGATGTTCATCCTGAACTCCGGGCTGGGGAAGGTCCGCGACACCGAGGCGATGGCGGGGGCCATCCACGGCACCGCCGCGACCGCCTACCCGTTCCTGAAGGAGTGGGAGCCGCAGAAGTTCACCCGCGTGGTCGGCAACGCCGAGATCGCGGTCGGCACGATGCTGCTGATCCCGTTCGTCCCGTCGCTGGTGGCCGGGGCGGCGCTGACCGGCTTCTCCGCCGGGCTGGTCGGCCTCTACCTGAAACTGCCGGGAACGCGCGTGGAGGGGAGCCTGGCCCCGACGCAGGAGGGCCTCCCGCTGGCGAAGGACACCTGGATGCTCGGCATCGGGCTCAGCATGATCATGGAGGCGCTCGCGGGGAAGAAGCGGCACGCCGGCAAGAAGTGCCGCACCGGGATGAAGGGCCGCAAGAGCCGCAAGGGCCGCTGATCCCGGCCGGAGCCGGGACGGACGGCGACTAGGGTCGGCGTCCATGGAACTGCGGCAGCTTCGGTACTTCGTGGCGGTGGCCGAGGAGGCGAGCTTCACGCGCGCGGCCGAGCGGATGCATGTCGCGCAGCCGGGGATCAGCGCCCAGGTCAAGCAGCTGGAACGCGAGTTCGGCCAGGACCTCTTCGACCGGTCGGGACGTGCGGTCCGGCTGACCGAGGCGGGCGAGGCGGTGCTGCCCTACGCGCGGGCGGCGCTGTGGGCGGCGGACGGCGCCCGGCTCGCCGTGGACGAGCTGACCGGGCTGATCCGCGGCCGCGTCGCGGTCGGGACCGTGACGTCCATGCCGTCCGGCCTGGTGCCGGACCTGCTGGCCGGGCTGCACCGCGACCATCCCGGCGTGGAGATCACCCTGACCGAGGGCACGTCGGCCGACTTCCTCCGCGCGCTGCTGGACGGCCGGCTCGACCTGGCGTTCGTCGGCCTCGCGGACGAGCCGCCGCCCGGCGTCGCCGTCCAGACGTACGTGGACGAGCGGCTGGTGGTGGTGGTCGCGCCGGACGACGCGCTGGCGGGCCGGACCGCCGTCCGGCTGCCGGAGCTGCGGGACCGGCGGCTCATGAGCCTGCCGCGCGGCACCGGGATCCGGGCGATCGTCGAGGCGGGGTGCGTGGCGGCGGGGTTCGAGCCGACCGTGGCGTTCGAGGCCGCCGACCCGCTGGTGCTGCTGGAGCTGGTCACGCGCGGGCTCGGTGTCGCGATCGTCCCGGAGTCGCTGGCGCGGGCGCATCCGGAGCTCGTCCACCCGGTCACGATCGACGGTCCTGAGCTGCGCGGACGGGTGGTGCTGGCCTGGCGTGCGGAGGGGCCGATGAGCCCCGCCGCCCGCGAACTCCTGAAACGCGCCCGCGCCGCGCTCTGACTCCCGCGCGAGCGCGTCCCCTGTGGACGGGGCGGGGCTGATGGGCCCCCGCCCCGCCTGTGCCCTCGGCTGTCTCCCCGTGTCCGGGCGGGGTCACGCGGCCGCGGGGACCCTGTCGAGGAAGCCGTGGACCTTGGCGATCCGGCCGTCCGCGTCGAGCACCGCGACGTCGAACCCGGCGACCGGGGCCTCGCCGCCCTCCGGGCCGAGCTCCCAGGTGAAGCGGACGATGTCGTGGTGCGCGTCGACCGGTCCGGCCAGCCGGAACACCAGGCCGGGGAACTGCTGCTGCGCGCCGGCGATGAGGGCGTCGATGGCGTCCCGGCCCTCGACGGACGCGAGCGGGTCGGTGTAGGCGGCGCCCTCGGCGAAGATCTCGTCGATCGCGGCGCGGCGGGCGGCGGCGTCGGTCTCGTTCCAGGTGGCCATGTAGCGCTCGACCTGCTGCTGCACGTTGTTCATGATCTTCCTTTCCTGCCGGGGCCGTCCCGACGCGTCCAACGATGCCGGGGTTCGCGAGGAAGATCGATTACCTCCGGGGTCATGACGTCAGGTGGAATCGTCCCGGATAGGGTCGGCCGTCCGGCCGGTCGGCGAGGAGGTGCGCGTGAGCGCGGGAACGATGACCATGGCGGACGCGCGGGCCTGGGGACGTCCGGCGGGACGGCGGCGGCGCGCGGGCGCGACGTGGCCGGGCGGCGGCGCGACCGCGTCCGTCGGGCTGGGCGTGCTCGGCGCGCTGTTCTTCTCCTCGTCGTTCATCGCGAACCGGCTGATCGCGGTCGGCGGCGGCGCGTGGGAGTGGACGGCCTCGCTGCGTTTCCTCTACTCGCTGCCGATCTTCCTGGCGATCGTCGCCGTGCGCGGCGCTCGGACCACCCCGGCGGACGGCGCGCCGCTCGCGAACGGCGCTGCCGGCTCCGGGCTGGGGCCGGTCTTCGGCGCGCTGCGGGCCGCCCCGGGCCGCTGGGCGCTGTGGAGCACCGTCTGCTTCGGCCTGTTCTACGCGCCGCTGTGCTTCGCGGCGACGACCTCGCCCGGCTGGATGGTCGCGGCGACGTGGCAGGTCACGATCGTCTGCGGGGTCGTCCTCGCACCGCTGCTGTACGGACGCGGCGACGAGCGCGGTCGGGTGCCGGCGCGCGGGCTGGCGCTGTCCGGGCTGATCCTCGCCGGGGTGTTCCTGACCCAGCTCGGCGGCGGGCAGTCCGCGCTGACCTGGAAGGCGGCGCTAGGCGTCGGGGCCGTGCTGTTCGGCGCCGTCGCCTACCCGGTCGGCAACCGGCGCGCGATGGAGCTCGCCGGGGACGGCCTGGACACCTTCCAGCGGCTCGCCGCGATGTCCCTGGCCAGCCTGCCGTTCTGGCTGCTCATCGCGGTGATCGGCGGCGTCCGCGCGGGGCTGCCGACCGGCAGCCAGCTCGTCGCCACGGGGGTCGTCGCGGTCTTCTCCGGGGTGATCGCCACCTCCCTCTTCTTCGCCGCCACCCACCGCGAGCGGTCCCACCCGATGCGGCTCGCCGCCGTGGAGGCCACCCAGGCGGCGGAGGTCGTCTTCGTGGCGCTGCTGGAGCCGGTCATCCTGCGCTCGTCCGCGCCCGGCGCGGTCGGCTGGGGCGGTATCGTCGCCATCACGATCGGCGTGATCCTCTACGCTCTGGCCGGGAAGCGCTGACGTCGGCGTCCACCGGCCGCGCCGCGCGAACCGCCGTGATGTTGATGTCGGTTTTCCGCTAGTGAAAGCCTCGGTCCTCGGTGATGCTGGAGACATGCATGAGGACACGGAACGGTGTGTACGGGCCGTCCAGGCGAAGGACGCCCGGTTCGACGGGTGGTTCTTCACCGGGGTCGTGACAACGGGGATCTACTGCCGTCCGAGCTGTCCGGCCGTCCCGCCGAAGCCGGCGAACATGCGCTTCTACCCGAGTTCGGCGGCCGCCCAGCAGGCCGGTTTCCGGGCCTGCAAGCGGTGCCGTCCGGACACCAGCCCCGGCTCGCCGGAGTGGAACCACCGCGCCGACGTCGTCGCCCGCGCGATGCGCCTGGTCGCGGACGGTGTGGTCGACCGCGAGGGCGTGCCC
>NZ_JBFAOF010000725.1:0-3853 GCF_040675125.1 Spirillospora sp. NPDC049652
CCCGCGCGGTCGCGCGCCCGATGCCGCTGCCCGCGCCCGTCACCACCACGAGCGAACCCTCGAACGGACGCCGGTCCGGCGCGACCCGGGCACGGCGCAGCGCGCGGGCCTCGGCGGCGGTGAGCCCGCCGCCGGACGTGCCGGTGATGTGCTCGCCGATCCAGCGCGCGATCACCTCGGGGTGGCTGCGCACCACCCAGTGCCCGGCGGGGATCGTCCGCAGCGACAGGTTCGGGACGCGGTCGCCGAGGCCGCCCACCAGGTGCGGCGACACGAACAGGTCCTTGGTCGGGACGATGACCTGCGTCGGGACGTCGGTGCGGCGGGGGAGCGGGGCGCGCATCCGCCGCAGCATGTTCGCCCGGTACAGCCCGACGCCGGCCGCGCCGTCGCGCGGCAGCGTCCGCGCCGGATGGCCGTCCCGGGACGCGACGCCCTCGCCGACCTCCAGCGCCTTGGCGAACGGCCCGGCCATCCCCGCGCGCCACACGATCTCCGGGAGCAGCGGCGTCTGGAAGAAGTAGATGTACCAGGACCGGACGGCCTGCCCGAGCCCGTACCGCACGTTGCGCGGCGTCGGGCGGCGCAGGTTGCGGCGCGTCCAGTGCGCGACGTGGTCCAGGCACGGCCCGGAGATCGAGGTGAACGAGGCGAACCGGTCCGCCATCGTGCAGGCCGCCTCCCACGCCTGGATGGAGCCCCAGTCGTGGCCGACCAGGTGCACCTTGCGCTCCGGCGCGGTCGCGTCCAGGACGGCCCGCAGGTCGGCCATGAGGTAGGAGAAGGTGTAGTTGCGCTTGCCGAACGGACGTGACGACGCCCCCGCGCCCCGCACGTCGTACCGGACGACGTGGTACCGCTCGGCGAGCCGTCCGGCCACCTCGTCCCAGACCGCGTGCGTGTCGGGGTAGCCGTGCATCAGCAGGACGGTCGGGCGGGCCGGGTCGCCCTGCTCGTAGACGGCGAGGTCGACGCCGTCCCCGCGGACCCGGCGGCGCCGGACGGCGTGCGGGGAGCGCGCGGCGGCCTCTGAAGTGTGCGGGGCGGTCATGCTGCGGCCTTCCGTGCGGACCAGCGGTGGACGTGGGGCAGGTCGTCGTCGAGCCAGTAGGCGTCGTCCTCGGTGACGACGAGGAGTTCCTCGAACTTCACCCCGACGCCGCGGAACCCGATGTGCGGCTCGACCGCCCAGAGCCCCGGCGTCGGCGGATGCTGGGACTGCTTCGCGCCGTTCCACAGCGGCGACCGGCCCTCCATCCGCTCCTTGACCAGTTCCCGTCCGATCGTCTGCAGGAACCTGACCCCGAACGGGAAGCCGACGCCCTTCGGCAGCGGCCCCCCGATGATCCCGACCTGGTGCCCGATGACGCGTCCCGGGTACTTCCGGTGCCGGTTCTCGTAGCCCTGCCGGTCGATGAGGGCGTCCACCTCGGCGTAGATGCCGGCGAACGTCCGCCGCTCCCGGACCAGCTCCAGGATGAGCGCCCGGTACTCGGCGAGGTCGGCGTCGAGCCGCTCCCAGATCCGGTTCCCGTCGAGCACGCCCCCGTAGCCGATGTCGGCCGAGTAGCCCTGCCTCACCGGGGCCATGTCGAGGATGTACGGCATCCCCTCCTCCAGCCGCCGGGCGCTCGGCAGGAACTGGGTGGGCACCCGGAACCCCTGGAAGGCGGTGCGGTCGCCGAACCAGGCGAACGGGGTGTGCAGCCAGTCGTCCACGCCGCGGTCGCGCAGCCAGCGCCGCATCCGGCGGCACGCCTCGCGTTCGGTGACGCCGGGCTCCAGCGTCGCCGCCACCTCCTCGGCGCACCGGTAGCACAGGCGCTGGATCTCGCGGAACCGCTCGAGCTCCGCCGGGTCGTCGGTGCGGGCGAGCGCGACATTATTGGACACGGTGTTAATTAACCGCGCGGACCGGTCGCCGGTCAAGCGGGCCCCCGAGTGAGCCACGCCACCCGGCGGACGGGCGGCGTGGCGGGGCGGGGCGACGGCCGCGGGAGAGGCGGCCCGTCAGGCGGGGGAGAGGCCGGGCTCGTCAGTCGCGGATGCGGCCGCCGCCGGTGTAGATGTTCATCGTCGGGCCGCGCAGGAAGCCGACCAGCGTCATCCCGGCGTCCTCGGCCAGCTCCACCGCGAGCGAGGACGGCGCCGACACCGCCGCCAGGACGGGGATGCCCGCGCTCATCGCCTTCTGCGTGAGCTCGAACGACGCCCGGCCGCTCACCATGAGGACCGTCCCGGTCAGCGGGAGGCGGCCCTCGCGCAGCGCCCAGCCGACGACCTTGTCCACCGCGTTGTGCCGTCCGACGTCCTCGCGCAGGGCGAGCAGCTCGCCGGACGCCTCGAACAGGCCCGCCGCGTGCAGCCCGCCCGTCCGGTCGAACACCCGCTGCGCCGCGCGCAGCGCCTCGGGCAGCCCGGCGAGGACGGCGGCGTCCAGTTCGAGCGGGTCGGCGGCCACGTCGTGGCGGCGCTCGGCGCGCAGCGCCTCGATGCTCGACTTGCCGCACACCCCGCACGCGCTGGTCGTGGTGAACGCGCGGACGAGGGCGGCCTCCGGCGGCCGGACGCCCGGGGCGAGCGTGACGTCCAGGGTGTTCTGCTCGTGGGTGTCGGCGCAGTACCGCATCGCCGCCAGGTCGTCCGCCGACCCGATGACGCCCTCGGCGGCCAGGAACCCGGCCACCAGGTCGAAGTCGTCGCCGGGCGTCCGCATCGTGATCGTGAGCGGTGCGCCGGCCACCCGGATCTCCAGCGGCTCCTCGACCGCGAGCGTGTCCGCCCGGCGGTTCCGCGCGCCGCCCACCGCCAGCCGTTCCACCGGCCTGCGCACCGTGATCCGCCCCATGGCTCCGAAACTACCCCTCTCGTCCTCGTCCGCCCGCTCTCCGGACGGTCAGTCGCGGATCCCGCGGGCGCGCGGCGTCCGCCAGTTCCACCTCATCGCGGCCACCCGCAGCCCGAACGCCAGCAGCGCCGAGCCGGCGGACACGAACACGCCGTGCAGCTGCTCCTGCTGCCACAGCGCGGTCGCGACCGTCGCGCCGACCAGCGCGGGCAGCGCGTAGAGCTGCCGGTCGTAGAGCACCGTCGGGATCTGCCCGCTCATCATGTCGCGCAGGATGCCGCCGCCGACGGCCGTGATCACGCCGAGCAGCACCGCGTGCAGCGGGGACAGGTGGTAGTCCAGCGCCTTGATCGCGCCGGTGACGCAGAACAGCCCGAGGCCCGCCGCGTCGAACAGCATCACGGCCGGCATGATCCGGGTGACCTGCGGATGCCAGAAGAACACCAGCCCGGTGGCGAACAGCGGGACCACCACGTAGGAGACGCTGGTGAAGGCCACCGGCGGCACCGCCCCGATGACCAGGTCGCGCAGGATGCCGCCGCCGAGCGCGGTGATCTCGGCCAGCACGACCATGCCGACCACGTCCAGCCGCTTCTGCACCGCCGCCAGCGCGCCCGACACCGCGAACACGAAGATTCCGACGAGGTCGAGCGCGCCGGGGATCCCCAGGTCACTCACCCGACGATCATCTCAGGCGGGCCGGTCACCGGCGCCGGTCGATGTTCCAGTTGGCGACGATCGCGGCGAACGGCGGGATGACCATGGCCACGACCGACATCACGATGGCGGCCGGCGGGCTGAACCGGGCCACCACCGTCCAGGACAGGACGAACAGCGTGAGACAGGTGCCCATCATGATCCCGTACGCCATCCTGCGGCGCCTCATGCCTCCAGGCTACTGCGCGGACCGCCGGGGGCCCGGCCGCCTGGTCAGCCGTGCTCCACGGCCATCCGCAGGCCGAGGCCGACCAGCACCGTCCCGGTGACCCGGTCGAACGCCCGGCG
>NZ_JBFAOF010000726.1:0-3850 GCF_040675125.1 Spirillospora sp. NPDC049652
GGCAGGACGATCCGGACGCGCTCCCGGACGACCAGCGCCGCGGCCAGCAGCGACCCGGCGACCAGGCACACGCCGAGCACCAGCCCGGGACCGCCGCCGCCGAAGCCGTCCACGAGCGCGCCGACGAGCGTCACCCCGGCCAGCAGCGCGCCCGCGCCGAGCCCGGTCAGCATGGGCCCGCCGGCCGGGGCCGGCCCGTACTGGCCGGACGGCCGGTCCGCGCGGCGGGGTCCGGGCGGCCGGTCCGCGCGGCGGGGCCCGGACGGCCGGGCCGGGCGGCAGGCGCCGGACGGCCGGGCGGGCCGGGCGGGCTCGATCCGTTCACGTGGCTTCCTCGTCGTGAAGGCGGCCGCTCGCGGGTGCGGGAGGCGGGTCCGCCGTCCCTTCCTCCCGTGCCGTCCAGCCTGCCAACAGTTAAGCGTGAGCGCAAACATGGCGCTGGGCCATTCTGCCCGGCGCCCGCGGCGGCCGCCCGCCGACACGGCGAAGCCCGGCCGGACCTTGGGGAAAGTCCGACCGGGCTTGACGCGCGGTTCAGGCAGACGGGTCCATGGACGGCCGCCCGACGGGATCAGCGGGTCAGTTCAGGCCGAACGCCCGGATCACCTCCTGCTCGACCGTGTTGCCCGCGTCGTCCGCGGCGGTCGCGCGGATCGACACGAACGCGCCCGGGGTCTTCGGGTAGGAGACCGTCCCGGACCAGCCGGAACCGGCGCGGGAGAGCTTCACCCGCTGCCAGGTCCTGCCGTCGTCGAAGGACACCTGGAGGGTGGCGGCCGTCGCCTTCGCGCCCGCGCCGGCCGCGCCCGGCTGCTGCCAGGTGGTGAGGCCGACGGCGCCGCGCGTGCCCGCCTTGGCGTTCCCGCCGAGGTCGGTGCCGACGGTGTAGCCGAGCTGCAGCAGCGGCAGGAGCGCGTCGGCGTCGGTGCCCGCCGACGTGAACTCCCACGAGTTGCGCGTGGTGGTCGAGAGCCGCCGCGACGTGTTGGTCGTGTCCTGCTCGAAGCGGTACTTCGCCGGGCCCTCCACGTGCGGGACGGGCTTCTGGATCGCCTGCGAGGGGGACGTGGCGACCAGCGTGCCGTTCTGGAACAGCCGGGACGCGATCTGCGAGCGGTCGTCCGCGCCGGTCGTCCGCGTGCCGCCGTCGGTCGGGACGTTCACCTGGAAGAAGTCGCCGGACCGGAACGGCCCCCAGTAGCCCTGGCCGAGGCGCGGGCGGGTGACCGGCTCGAACCAGTCCAGCCTGGACGTCCCCGGGGCGTAGGCCCGGTTCTCGTAGCGCTGCCCCCAGCCCTCGGCGGTCTGCACGTCGGCGTACCAGGTGTTGCCCGCCTCGGTGGACACGTAGCTCACCCGGGCGCGGCCGAGGCCCTGCGGGTCGAACGGGCCCTGGCACGGCGGCCACTGGTAGTCGCGGCAGTCGCCGCGCGACTCGAACGCGACGGCCTTCGGGTCGCCCACGAACCGCTCGTCGACCCGGGCCAGGGAGCCCTCGCGGACGTTCCAGCCCAGCCCGGACGGGATGCCGCCGGGGTACGACCTGCTCAGGTCGTACCTGTACGGCGCGAACTCCACGGCCGACCCGACGAGCCGGCCGCCCTTCCGCGCCCCGGCGAGCAGCCGGGCGCCCTCGGCCTGCGTCACCGACGCGACGGGCAGCTCGGACCCGAGGTAGTTCGTGAACCGTCCCGGACGGTCGTTCGCGACCAGCAGGAAGGCGGCCCCGTGCGCCCGCGCGGCGGCCACCGCCTCGTCCGGGCCGACCGCGTCACTGCGGGTGATCACGACGGCCGCGCCCTTCGCCCGGACGCCCTCGTACTCGTCCGCACTGCCCTTCCCGGCCGACACGACCGGCAGGTCCACCCTGCCGTCGAGCCGCACCGAGCCCTGGAAGTACAGCGGGTCGAGCCCGCCGATCCCGGCGGTCCCGGAGATCCCCAGGTAGGGCGATGTCATCCGGTAGCGGACCGCGAAGTCGTACTTGCCGCCCGCGACCTTGCCGGTGGGCAGCGCGTACA
Organism: Spirillospora sp. NPDC049652; assembly: GCF_040675125.1. Taxonomy (NCBI): domain Bacteria; kingdom Bacillati; phylum Actinomycetota; class Actinomycetes; order Streptosporangiales; family Thermomonosporaceae; genus Spirillospora; species Spirillospora sp. NPDC049652. The sequence continues at coordinate 2,022 of NZ_JBFAOF010000726.1, forward strand.
CGTCGTCCACGGAGTTCGGGACGGTGTAGGTGGTGGAGAACGCGGCGAACTGGCCGCCGATGCCCGAGTCGTGGAACGACCCGATCCGCCGGTAGTCCGGGACGGACCGCTTCGGCGTCCGGACGGTCAGCCGCGCCGCCTTGCGCGCGTCCAGCGTGAGCGCGGTGTCCTTGGTCAGGTTCAGGTGCGGGGCGCTGAGGAACGCGACGCCCGTCGAGCCGGGTCCGTGGTCGCCCGCGACCGCGACGGTCCCACTCACCGAGTAGACGCCCGCGGCGAGCCGCAACCGCGGCACCGCGCCCGTCGCCGGGTCGGCGGTGACCGTCTCGACGAACTGGTCGCCGTACCGGTACAGCGCCAGGTCGCCGCCGACCGGCTTGCCGTCCCGCCCGGCCAGCCGGATGTCCAGGTCGTAGCGCTCGTTCTCCTTGACCAGGCCGAGGGCCGTGTGCGCCACGACCTTCCCGTCCTGGTCGGCGGCGTCCACCTGGCCGGTGAAGTTCCCGGTGCCGGACGCGTCGTCGGCGTCGGCGGTCACGTCCACGTCGGCGCTGCCGTGCGCGGGGACGGTGACCCGCGTCGCCGACAGCTTGAACAGGCCGGTCGCGTCCTTGGCGTCCGGGCCGGTCGCGTGGGCGCTCAGCCGGAGGTCGCGGGCGGAGTCGCCGGAGTTGGTGAAGGTGACGGTCCGGGTGACCGGGTCCGCGGAGGAGTGCGGCCACTTGTGGTAGCCGAAGAACTGGGAGCCGGTCGCGGACAGGTCGCCGACCGCGCCGGGCAGCCAGAGCCGTCCGGAGCCGAGCTCGTAGGCGGAGGTGCCCGTCAGCTCGGTGGAGGTGGACATGAGCGCCGCCTTGAGCTGCGGGGCCTTCCAGTCCGGGTGCTGCTGGGCGAGGATCGCGGCCGCGCCCGCGACGTGCGGCGTCGCCATCGACGTGCCGCTCATCTGCACGTAGGAACCGCTTCCGGGCGAGTCCTTGGAGCGCGCGGCGGCGATGTCCACGCCCGGCGCCGCGATGTCCGGCTTCATGCCGGAGTCGCCGCCGCGCGGGCCCATGCTGGAGAAGTAGGCGCGCCGGTCCTCCGCGTCCACGGCCCCGACGGTCAGCGCCGAGTCGGCGGTGCCGGGGCTGCTGACCGTGCCCTCGCCGCCGGTGTTGCCCGCGGCGATGACGAACAGCGAGCCGGTCTGCGCGCTGAGCCGGTCCACGGCCTGCGCCATCGGGTCGCCCGCGACGGTGACGCTCGGGTCGCCGAGGCTCATGCTGACCACGCGGGCCTTGGACGCGGCCCACTCCATGCCCGCGATGATCCACGAGTCCTGGCCGTACCCGTCGTCGCCGAGCACCTTGCCCATCACGACCTTGGCCTCGGGCGCGACGCCGGACCGCCTGCCGTCCGAGGCGGCGCCCGTCCCGGCGATCGTGGACGCCACGTGCGTGCCGTGCCCGACCCTGTCGGTGATGTCCTGGCCGGGGACGAACGAGGTGCTGCCCTCGGCGACGCGTCCGGCCATGTCCGGGTGCGTGACGTCGAGGCCGGTGTCGAGGACGGCGACCGTCGCGCCCCCGCCCTTCCGGCCCTCGCGCCAGACCTCGGGCGCGCCGATCTGCGGGTTGCTGACCTCGTCGGACGCCTTGACCTTGCCGTCCAGCCAGATCTCGCCGAGCCCGCCGGACAGCGCGCGCGGCGCGACGCCCTTCGCCGCCGGGGCGACCGAGGCCCAGAACGCCGTGGCCCGGCCCTTGCCGATCTGCAGCGCAGCGCCGCCGATGCTCGGCAGGTCGCGCCTCTTCGCCGCGCCCGCCGGGGCGGACCGCGCGGCCGTC
>NZ_JBFAOF010000727.1:0-3848 GCF_040675125.1 Spirillospora sp. NPDC049652
GGGCGGTCCGGCCGTCCGGTGCGGTCGCGGAGACGGCCAGCGCGACCTCGCCGAACGCGATCGGCGCCTCGGCCTGGAACGCGCCGTCCGCGCCCGCCTTGACCGAGACCTCCCGCGCCGGGCCGCCGGTGTCGACGGGCGCGGCGACGATGTCGACCTGCGCGCCCGGCACGGTCGTCCCTCGGACGGTCACGGACGTGCCGTTCACGCTGGAGCCGTCGTCCGGCGCGGTGAGGGTGAGCGGCGCCGCGCCCGGCATCCCGTGGTCGACGTATCGCGCGCGGACGATGCCGGGCTGCTCGACGGGACGTCCCGCGCCGAGCGCGAGGGTGAGCCGGGCCTGCTGCGCCTGCGCCCAGGTCAGCGGCGACGCCGAGCCCGCCGGACCGCCGTCGCGGAAGCCGATGGAGGCGGTGGCGGGGTCGGTGCCGTACGGGGACGCGGGCACGTCCGGGTCCTCCCACGCCTGCTCGGGGACCAGGCCGGTGCCGGACGCCATGCCGTGCATCGCGGTCAGCAGGCCGGAGGCGGTCCTGGTGTCGCCGGTCTGGAGCGCCTGCTCGGCGCGCTCGCCCGCGAGCACCGGCCACAGGTGCCCGGAACCGGTGTTGGACGGCGGCCAGGGGCGTCCCGTCCGCTCACACGACGTCGGGTCGGGCTCGTAGCAGTCGCCGTAGCCGTCCTCGGACCCGGCGGTGCCGGTCCCGTAGCGGTACCAGCCCGGGCCCGCCGGGGTCGTCCGGCGCAGGACACCGTCCACTACGCCGAGGGACGCGAGGACGTCCGGGTCGCGTGCGGGCAGGATCCCGAGGCGGGTCAGTTCGAGGAACCCGGCGTCCACGACGCGCCGCTGGTCCTCGGTCGGGCCGCCGTTGCCGAGGTTGTAGGAGACGGCCGCGTCGGGGTCCCCGGCGCGCGACAGCCGCAGGAAGTAGCGCGGCGCGTACGGGCCGGAGGTGGTGACCGTCCAGCCTTTGACCGAGCGGGCGAAGCGGTCGGCGGTCGCGCGGTACAGCCGGGCGCGGGCCGGGTCGCCGTGCCGGTCCGCGATGGTCCCGGCCGCGACCAGCCCCGCGATCTCTGCGGCGATCGTGGACGGCGAGTACCCCGACTGCTCCTCCCAGCGTTCGACGCCGAAGGCCGGGCCGTGCGCGACCACGAAGTCGGCCGCGCCGCGGACGTGCGGCCAGAGCGCGGCGTCCCCGGCCACCCCGGACTGGTAGGCCATGAGAATCGGGTAGGCGGTCTCGTCGAGCTGGTCACCGCCGGTGTCGGGGGCCGTCCTGCCGTTCAGCAGCGAGTTGCGCGGCAGGCGGCCGTCCGGCTGCTGCTGCCGTTGGAGCAGGAAGCGTGCGGTCGCGCGGGCCGTGGCGAGGTCACCCGCCGCGAGGAACCCGGTGAACGCCTCGTACAGGTCGCGCGAGAACACCTCGCGGTAGGACCCGAAGTAGACCGCCTTCCCGCCCGGCTTCTCCCCCGCGCCGACCGCCTGGCCCCAGGGGCTGGCCAGGGACGCCGCGACCGCGCCGGGGAACGTCTTGTCCTCACTGGCCTTCAGGACGTTCACCGACTGCCAGTAAGCGTCGCGCAGCTTGGCGTCCAGGCCGCCGGGCGGTTTGCGCAGGTGGGCGTCGTAGGCGCGCCAGCCCGCCCGGTAGCGGGCGAGGGTGGCGGGGAACGGCCGGGACGCTGCCTGGCCCGCCGTAGACAGCGCGGCCGACGGCGACCGGCCGAAGCCGAGCGCGAAGGTGACCCGCCCGTCCTTGTCGATCGGCAGCCGCGCGGTCGCGACGACGTTGCCGTCGGGAGCGGAGGTGTAGGCGGGGGTGAGGGCGTGCTCGGCGTCCAGAATGGCCGCGCCGTCGCTGCCGGTTCCGGCGTAGCCGACGCTCGCCTCGGGCAGCGGGCGCTGGGCGCGCAGCGCGAGGTGCGTGGGGACGGCGTAGTCGCGGTTGGCGGCGTCGGTGTTGGTGTCCGAGACGACGGGGGCATGGGAGGACGCGTCGACGACTCCGCTGTCGGCCCCGCCGTTGGCGGCCCCTCCGCCGCCGTTCCCGTTGACGTTGGTGTCGAGCCGCACGTACAGCCGCAGGCCGGCGGGTTGCACGCGGGTGCTCATCACGACGGCGTCGCGGGCGGGGTCGGTGACGTAGGTGGTGGTGATCCGGTAGCGGCCCTTCCTGCTGGACGCGGTGACCGTGCAGGCCATCCCGGACGGGTCGGTCGCGACGGTGTAGGTGGTGTCGCGCTCCTGCAGCTCGGTGAACGTCCGGCCGTCGGTGACGACGTACTGCATGCTCTCGACGTCGGAGTTGTCGATCGTCGGCTCGTAGACGTCCGACAGCACGCCGCCCGCGACCGTGTACCAGACCTTGGACGCGCCGTCGCGGGCCGTCCCGACGCAGTCCTTGCGGGCAAGGTCGAAGTGGGAGGCCGTGCCGGGCGCGCCGGGGGCCGGGGCCGCGTCCGCGCGGGCGGCGGGTGCGCCCGCGATCGCCGCCGCCGCTGTCGCCGCCGCTGTCGGCAGGGCCGCGACCAGCGCGAACACGCGGAGAAGCCGTCCAGTGGGAGCTGACATCGCGCCTCCTCGGACGCCCGGACCGGCCGCCCGGACCTAGCCGACATCATGAACATCGGGCGGCCCACTGTCACCCCCCGGGCGCCCCGCTCCCCCGGCGGCCACTTGCGCCGGCCGCCCGCACCGCCAAGGATGGGGAGGTTGATCGGACCGAGCCCGGACAGGAAGGCGGCCCGTGCCCGGCACCCTGCTAGCGATCAGTGACCTGCACATCGGACACGCGGCGAACCGCGAGCACCTGGCGGCGCTCACCCCCGACGACCCGGACGACTGGCTGATCGTCGCGGGCGACGTCGCCGAACGCGCCGCCGACGTCGAGTGGGCGCTCGGCACGCTGGCCGAGCGGTACGCCGGGGTGGTGTGGGTCCCCGGCAACCACGAGCTGTGGACGCCCCGCAACGACCCCGACCAGCGGCGCGGCGAGGAGCGCTACCTGCACCTGGTCGAGGTCTGCCGCCGCCTCGGCGTGCACACGCCCGAGGACCCGTACCCGGTGTGGCGCGGCGCGGGCGGCCCGGTGCAGGTGGTGCCGCTGTTCCTCCTCTACGACCACAGCTTCCGGCCGGAGGGCGCGTCCACCAAGGAGGAGGCGCTCGAGATCGCCTACAACGCCGGGATCATCTGCACCGACGAGTACCTGCTGCACCCCGATCCGTACCCGACCCGCGACGAGTGGTGCCGGGCCCGCCTGGCCTACTCCGAGCGCCGCCTGGCGGCCCGCGACACCGACCTGCCGACCGTCCTGGTCAACCACTGGCCGCTCGTCCGGGAGCCGACGCGGGTGCTGCGCTACCCCGAGTTCGCGCAGTGGTGCGGGACGGACCGGACGGCCGACTGGCACCTGAAGTACGACGCGGCCGCCGTCGTGTACGGCCACCTGCACATCCCCCGGACGACCGTGTACGACGGCGTCCGGTTCGAGGAGGTCTCGGTGGGCTACCCGCGCGAGTGGAAGCGCCGCGGAGCCCCCGCCGGGCCGCGCCCGGTGTTCCCGAACGCCCGCGCCTGACCGGCCGGCCCGCGGCGGCCGCCCGGCCCCGCGGGACGGAGATCGCTCAGGCGGGGCTCGGCACGGACGCGGGCTCGGCGAGCCGCCCGGCGTTGTGGTCGGCGACGATCTGCCGGACGGTCTCCCGCGCGCAGGTCTTGTTGGTGCCGATGAAACCCGTCGGGCCGCGCTTGATCCAGCCGGTGACGTAGGCGCCCGGGACGGGCTCGCCGGTCGCCGGCTCGACCACCCGGCCCTTGTCGTTCGGCACGACCGCGCGCC
>NZ_JBFAOF010000728.1:0-3844 GCF_040675125.1 Spirillospora sp. NPDC049652
GGACCGGCCAGTGCGCGGCGGCGGCGAGGTCGGCGATGGCCTCCGGCGCGGCGGGCGGGTCGGCGAACAGCAGGTCGAGCAGGCGCTTGCGGCGGCGCTGCATCTCGCCCGCGACGGCGGCCTTGGCCTGCGCGTACCCCTCGGCGGCGGCCGCGGCCAGCTCGTCCTGGACGAGCATCAGCGCCTCGCCGACCGCGCCGAGCGTGCGCGGGTCGACCGACAGCCGGGCCGCGCCGTCGGCGATCCGCCGCCAGGCGATCATCCCGCCGACCCGCATGGCCGACTGCATGGCGTCCAGGCTGCGGCCCTCGCCCGCCTCGCCGCGGCCGATCGCGCGGAAGAAGTCGGCGACCTCGCCGGGCTCGTGCGCGGGGTCGGCGACCCGCTCGACGAAGTGGTGCAGGACGCGTTCGACCGCGAGCCGGAGCGTGCCGGAGTAGTCGCCGGGCCGGTCGTACTCGCGGACCCGGACCTGGATCTCGGCGATCATGTCGTCGGCGACCTCGTCGAGGTTGGGCCGCATGTGGTCGGCGAGCTCCCTGGGCAGGTCCGTCCAGGGCCGCCCGTACCCGGCGGTCCCGGCACTTCCCGTCGCGTCCTCCGCCACGCCGCTCCTCCCGGGGGTTTTCACTCCCCGTGCGACTTACCGCTGCTGACGGGGAAATTGCTCCTTTTTGAGTCTAGTGTGGGGAAAATCATGACCAGAACCTAGGGTCGGCAATCCGTCCAGGGCGAGACCCGACCAGATTCGGCCGTTCACCTTGACGAGGTTGGACGAAAAGCCTCACTGGCACGGTCCGCGCGCCGGTGCGACATTGGAGGGGCCAGGTGAACCCGAGAGGCGGCCGCTGACGCCCCGCTCCGGCCGGCCGCCGGTTCTGGAGGCAGCGGTGACCGGCGCGTCCCCCCAGCATCCGCCCGCGGCACGGCACGACGGCAAGGCCGTCACACGGTTGCGGGGCGCGGGCAGGGCGGTGGACGAGCGGTTCGGCGGGACGCCGTTCCTGCGCGTCGCGCTCCGCAAGGCGTTCCCGGACCACTGGAGCTTCCTGCTCGGTGAGATCGCCCTCTACTCGTTCCTCATCATCCTGCTGACCGGGGTGTTCCTGACGCTGTTCTTCGTCCCGTCCATGCGGGAGGTGAACTACGGCGGCTCGTACGTGCCGCTGCGCGGCGTCCGGATGAGCGAGGCGTACGAGTCGACCCTGCGGATCAGCTTCGACGTGCGCGGCGGGCTGCTGATGCGGCAGATCCACCACTGGGCCACGGTGGTCTTCCTCGGCGCGATCGTGATCCACCTGCTGCGCAACTTCTTCACCGGCGCGTTCCGCAAGCCCCGCGAGCTGAACTGGCTGATCGGGATCGTGCTGTTCATGCTGGTCATGGTGAACGGCCTGTTCGGCTACTCGCTGCCGGACGACCTGCTGTCGGGCACCGGCATCCGCATCCTGGAGGGCGTGATCCTGTCGGTCCCGGTGGTCGGCAGCTACGCGCTCATGTTCCTGTTCGGCGGCGAGTTCCCGGGTACCGACATCGTGCCGCGGCTCTACGTCGTCCACATCCTGCTGATCCCCGGGCTGCTGCTCGCGCTGATCCCGCTGCACGCGGTCGTGCTGACCTGGCGGCAGACGCACACCCAGTTCCCGGGCAAGGGCGCGACGAACCGGGCGCAGTACGGCTACCCGTTCTTCCCCGTCTTCGTCGCCAAGACCACCGCGTTCTTCCTGTGGGTCCTCGGCGTCTGCACGCTGCTCGCGACGTTCTTCCAGATCAACCCGATCTGGCTGTTCGGCCCGTACGACCCGGGCGCGATCAGCGCGGGCTCGCAGCCCGACTGGTACATGGGCTGGCTGGAAGGGTCGCTGCGGATGATGCCCGGCTGGGAGGTCTCCGCCTGGGGCCACACCCTCGCGCTGAACGTCCTGGTCCCGGCGCTGGTCGTGCCGGGCGTGCTGTTCACCGGCCTCGCCGTCTACCCGTTCCTGGAGCGCTGGGTCACCGGCGACCACGAGATCCACCACCTGCTGGACCGGCCCCGGGACGTCCCGCCGCGGACGGGCATCGGGTTCGCGGGCGTCGTCTTCTACGGCGTGCTGTGGGCCGCGGGCGGCAACGACGTCATCGCCAAGACCTTCGACATTCCGCTGTTCTGGACGACCTGGTTCTTCCGCGTCGCGGTCATCCTCGGCCCGGTCCTCGCCTACGTCGTCGCCTACCGCGTCTGCCTCGGCCTCCAGCGGCGCGACCGCGCCCTCGTGGAGCACGGCCTGGAGACCGGCGTCATCCGCATGCTGCCGTCCGGCGAGTACGTCGAGGTCGAGGAGCACCTCCCGCCCGAGCGCCTGGCCCCCATCACCGACGAGCGGCCCCGTCCGGCCGTCTCCCTCGACCGTCCCGCGTCCGGCGGCATCGTTCCCCCGGACACCCGGACGCTCCGCGGTCGCCTCCGCGTCCGGCTCAACCGCCGCTTCAACGCCGACCTGGCCGTCCCGCCGTCCGATCCGCACCCGGCGCTTTCCGAGCGTCAGGACACCTGACCGGCGGCGGGCGGCGTCACGACTCCTGCATGGCGATGCGGCCGCGGGCTTCGAGCCACGGCGTCATGGCCTCCTCGTCGAGGTGGCAGCCGCGGAGGTAGGCGCGCAGGACGCGCTCGCTGGGCAGCTTCTCGCCCTTGTCGGCCGTGGAGAGGGTGGAGACGACCGGGGAGCCGCCGTTGAGGTCGGACATCCCGCGGTAGGTCGCGCCGCTGTAGCGCTTGAGGCGGCGAAGCTGCTCGGCGAACTCGGCGGTCGTGCGGGCCGCGGCCGGATCCGGGCCGACCGACGGGTCCGGGCGTTCGGACGGCTCCCGGCGCTCGGACGGTTCGGGGCCCTCGGACGGGTCCACGCGGGCCCAGCGCTGCAGGACTACCGCCAGCTTGCCCGCGGCCACCCGGAGGCGGCGAGCGGGCGGGCGTCCGTCGCGGTCGTCGTCGCGCTCCCCCTTCGCATCCATGAGACGTACTCCTCCTGTCGGACCTGACCGGACTGGCAGGGAGCGGGCGGACGGTGGCGGCCGTCGCGTCGCCCCGATCCACGAAATCATGGCCCAGAGATCGGCATCATGTCCGCATTTCTGACGAGATGCTGAGGAGGAGAAAACCACACCCCGGAAGGCGATCCCCCTCCATTCGCCGACCGTCTCGGGGAGAAATCCCGCTCGGTATTCGAACAGGGGCTGCAAACCCTCCCATATCGGGCACCGGTTTGACTCGGCGCGCGATAATCGACTCAGGGCGGAGATGTGTCACGTGACACGAAAACCCGCCCCTCCCCCAGGGCGCTCCTGACCGGGCTGCCCCGGCGGCGGGCGGCCGGCGCGCAGTGCTGTGGCGGCAGTGCACCGGCCCGCCCGCCGCCTCCCCTCTCCCTTGCGCGGCTCCGCATCCAGAATGCCCGGATTGATTACCGGGTGGTCATTTCCCGGCGGGCGGCGCGGCGTTCGGCTTTGTTCGCGGCCGTGCCGATTTCGCGATGACGATGTTCGTTCGGGCGACGGCCCGCCGCGCGGCGCTCCATCCTGGCGGCGTCTCCCGGGAAGCGGCCCGGGAGACGCGTCACCGGCGGGCGCGCCCCGACGCCGGAACCGTTCGAGGATGGCGATGGAAGAGAGACCGACCCCGGCCGGGCTGCCCGGCCATCCGGTGCCGCGCGCGGTGTTCGGGCTGGACGTCGTCGGCTACGGCCGCCGCTCCGCCGCCGTCCGCCGCATGCTGCGCGACGACCTGCACGCCGTGGCGGGCGCCGCGTTCGCCTCGGTCGGGCTGCCGCTGGACTGCTGCCCGTCCCGCGACACCGGCGAC
>NZ_JBFAOF010000729.1:0-3832 GCF_040675125.1 Spirillospora sp. NPDC049652
GCGGTTCGTGCCGCGCGGCGATGACACCGCCGTGCTGGACCACGCGCTGCGCCCCGTCGCGCCCGGGTCCGGCGAGATCGGGCAGCTCGCACGCCGCGGCCGCATCCCGCTCGGCTACTGGAACGACGAGGCGAAGACCGCGAAGACGTTCGTGACCGACGACGAGGGGACCCGCTGGGCGCTCCAGGGCGACATGGCCCGCGTCGAGGCGGACGGCTCGGTCGTGCTGCTCGGCCGCGGCTCCCTGGTGGTCAACACCGGCGGCGAGAAGGTGTTCGTGGAGGAGGTCGAGGCCGCGCTGAAGACGCACCCGGCCGTGTACGACGCGCTGGTCGTCGGCGTCCCGGACGAGCGCCTCGGCAGCCGCGTCGCCGCCGTCGTCTCGCTCGGGCCCGGCGCGTCCGCGACGCCCGAGGAGCTGGTCGCGCACACCCGCCGGACGCTCGCCGGATACAAGGTGCCCCGCGACCTGAAGATCGTGGACCGGGTGCGGCGTTCGCCCGCGGGCAAGGCCGACTACCGCTGGGCCAAGGGCCTCTACCAGTAAGGAACCCCCATGACCGAGATGAACGACGACAAGCTGGGCGTGTGGAGCGCCCCGTTCGACTTCGCCGTCGAGCGCGAGCGGACGGTCGAGTACGCCGCCGCCACCAACGACGGCAACCCCCGGCACGTCTCGGGCGAGCTGGCCCCGCCGGTGTTCGCGATCGTCCCGGTGTTCCACGGCATGATCGACCCGCTGTTCAAGGTGGTCCCCGACAGCCTGATCCCGTTCGTCGTGCACGGCGAGCAGGACATGGTGTTCCACCGGCCGATCGAGCCCGGCATGAAGCTGGTCTCGCGCGCGAAGGTCACCGGGTACTCGTCCAAGAAGTCCGGCACGACGGTGTCGCTGCGGCTGGAGACCCGCACCGACGGCGGCGACCTGGTCAACGAGCAGTGGATGGTGTCGTTCTTCCGCGGCTTCCAGGCGGGGCGGACGGTCGGCGAGCAGGCCCCCGCGCACGGCTTCCCCGAGGAGCTGCGCACCGCCGCGCCGATCGCCGAGGTCACCCAGCACGTGGACGACGATCAGACGTTCCGCTACTCCAAGGCGTCCGGCGACCCGATGCCGATCCACCTGGACGAGGAGTTCGCGAAGAGCGCGGGCCTGCCGGGGATCATCGCGCACGGCCTGTGCACGATGGCGTTCACGTCCCGGGCGGTGATCGAGTCGGCGGCGGGCGGCGACCCGGCCCGGCTCAAGCGGCTGGCGGTCCGCTTCTCCAAGCCCGTCCTGCCCGGTCAGGACGTCACGACGCGGATCTACGACAAGGGCGACGGGACGTACGCGTTCGAGACGACGTCCAGCGCCGGCGACGTCGTGATCAAGGACGGCCTGGCCGAGATCGCCTGACCGCCCCGGCCCCGGGGACGGTGAGGCCGTCCCCGGGACCGGTCTCAGGCTTCAGGACGACGCCGTGCGAGCAGAGCGAACACGGCCACCGCGCAGAGTCCGGTGAGGACGGCCACGCCCGTCAGCGACACGTGCCAGGCGTGGGTGAACGCGGCGTGGTCGGCGCGGGTGACCTCGCCGGACACGATGCGCGCGGCGGTCGCGGACGAACCCGTCCGGGCCTGGACGAGGCTGGTCAGGGCCGCCCCGAACACGGCGATGACCAGCGCCTCAGCCGCGCCGCGCACGGTGTTGAGGAACCCCGCGGCCATCCCGGCCCGGTCGGACGGGACGAGGGCCATGGCCTGCCCGTCGGTGATCCCGAAGGACAGGCCCATGCCGATGCCGACCAGCAGGAGCGGGCCGAGCAGCGCGACCGCGCCGATGCCGGGCTGCAGCACGGTCAGCCAGAGGTTCCCCGCCGTGACCAGGCCCAGGGCGAGCGTGATCAGCGCCCGCCCGGATGAGAGCGGTCCGCCGGACGCGCCCCGCGAGACGAGCCAGCCGCCCAGGGCGGGGACGACCAGCACGGGCCCGGTCAGCATGAGCATCATCAGCCCCGCCTCCCCGGCCGACGCGCCGTTCACGCCCTGGATGTAGGTGGGCAGGAACACCAGCACGCCGAGGAAGCCGATGGACGTCGCGAGGGTTCCGAGGCACCAGCCCATGAACGGCGCGTTCCGGAGCAGCGTCAGGTCCAGGACGGGACGGGGGCTGCGGTGCTCGACGACGACGAACGCCGCCAGCAGCACCAGTCCCGCCGCGAAGGACCCCAGCACGGACGCGGCGGACCAGCCCGCCTCCGGCCCCTGCATGATCCCGAACATCAGCAGGGCGAGGCCGCCGATGAACGCCGCCCCGCCCGGACCGTCCACGCGGGGGCGTTCGGCGGCGCGGGACTCCGGCGCGAACCTGCTGCCCAGCAGCACCAGGACGCCGACGACCGCGTAGGCGCCGAACGTGCCGCGCCAGCCGACCCCGCCGACCATCCACCCGGACAGGGACGGCCCGACCGCGATCCCGACGCCCGCCATCGTGCCCATCCCGGCGAACGCGCGGGTGCGGGCCGGGCCGTCGAAGGTCGCGGCGAGGATGGCGCCGCCCGCCGCCATCATCCCCGCCGCGCCGACGCCCGCGAGCAGGCGCGCGGCGTCCAGCAGCCAGATCCCGTCCGCGACGGCGCTGGCCAGGGCGGCGACGGTGAACAGCGCCGCGCCGAGGGTGAACGTCCGGCGGCGTCCGAACAGGTCCGCCAGCGAGCCGCAGACCAGCGTGAACGCGGCGAAGGTGAGGTTGTACCCGGCGACGGTCCATTGCAGGGACGGCCCGGACACCCCCAGGTCCGCGCCGATCCGCGGGACCGCCACGGCGGTGCCCGCGATCGACATCGCGAGCGCCAGCACCCCCAGGAGGACCGTCGCCGCCGTCACCGGCGGGCTCACCCGTCCCAGGGGACGCGCTCCGAACTCGACTGTGCTCACCCTTGCCTCCGTCACCTCGGTGGGCACCCATCGTGAAACCTCAACCTTGGTTGAGGTCAACCGGAGCGGCGGGCCCGGAGAGATCTCGGCCGGCTCGGCGACCCCGGGTGGGGCCCGGCGTCCCCGGACACCCCGGGACGCGTCCGCCTACCCCTACGCTTCTCCGCGTGGCGAAGATCGTTGATTACGGGACGCTCGCGGACCGGCTGAGGGCCGCGCCGAACCGCTGGGACGTCCTGCGCGAGTTCCAGGAGGAATGGGGCTACGTGGTCGAACCGGGATCGTCCCGGTGGAACCGCTGGTCCGCGGACAAGCACGGGAAGTCCGTGCTCGCCCTGGGCGGCACGGACGAGTTCGAGGACGCCGACCTCGCCCTGCCCGTCCCGGCGGTGCTGGACGAATGGTGGGAGCTGCCCTTCAACACCATCACGCAGGACGACCGCCCCCACTGGATGCACCCGTGGATGCAGCCCGTGTACCCGCCTGCGGCCCGAGCCGAGCCGTCCGGTGACGGGGGCGCGGGCCCGATCCCGGACGACTCGGACCTGATCGCGCCGGACGCCGACCACCGGGTCTGCGTGTTCATGATCGAGGGCGTGTACGGCGTCGCGTGGGGCTACCCGGCCGCCGAGGCGCACGAGCCCGACCCGCGCGTGCTGGCCTGCGTCGGCTGGGACGAGCGGGAGTGGGTCCCCCAGGCGCGGTCGCTCTCGGAGTACTTCCTGATGCTGGCCGTCCAGCGGCTGCCGATCGCGCTCGGCTGGTCGACGCAGATCTACCAGGAGGACGTCGGCGACGGCGGCACCGGCGAGCTGGTCGCCCGGATCGAGGCCGAGCTGCCCGCGCTCGGCTTCGAGCCGTGGCGCGAGCTCGGCCAGGACACGGTCGTCCGCGGCGGGCCGGACGTGCTCGTCCA
>NZ_JBFAOF010000730.1:0-3827 GCF_040675125.1 Spirillospora sp. NPDC049652
ATCACAGGTTCGGGTACAGCGGGTGCTTGTCGGCCAGGGCCTTCACCCGCGCGGCGAGCGCCGCCTGGTCGAACGACGGCTGGAGCGCCAGCGCGATGACGTCGGCGACCTCACGGAAGTCGCCGGCGTCGAAGCCGCGGGTGGCGAGCGCCGGGGTGCCGATCCGCAGCCCGGACGTCACCATCGGCGGACGCGGGTCGTTCGGGACGGCGTTGCGGTTCACCGTGATGCCGATGTCGTGCAGGCGGTCCTCGGCGTCCCGGCCGGTCAGCTCGGAGTCGACCAGGTCGACCAGGACCAGGTGCACGTCCGTGCCGCCGGTCAGCACCTTCACCCCGGCCTTCGCCGCGTCGTCGCCGAGCAGCCGCTCGGCGAGGATGCGGGAGCCCTCCAGGGTGCGCCGCTGCCGGTCCGCGAACTCCTCCGACGCCGCGACCTTGAGCGCGACCGCCTTGGCGGCGATCACGTGCTCCAGCGGGCCGCCCTGCATGCCGGGGAAGACGGCGGAGTTGATCTTCTTGCCGAACTCCTCGGTCGCCAGGATCAGGCCGCCGCGCGGACCGCCGAGGGTCTTGTGCGTGGTCGTCGTGACGATGTGGGCGTGCGGGACGGGCGAGGGGTGCAGCCCGGCGGCGACCAGGCCCGCGAAGTGGGCCATGTCGACCATGAGCAGCGCGTCCACCGAGTCGGCGATCTCGCGGAACCGGGCGAAGTCGAGCTGCCGCGGGTAGGCCGACCAGCCCGCCACGACCATCTTCGGCCGGTGCTCCTCGGCGAGGCGCGCGACCTCGTCCATGTCCACCCGGCCGTCGTCCTCGCGGACGTGGTAGGGCACCACGTTGAGGACCTTGCCGGAGTAGTTGAGCCGCATGCCGTGGGTCAGGTGGCCGCCGTGCGCCAGGTCCAGGCCCAGGATGGTGTCGCCGTGGTTCAGCAGCGCGAAGTACACGGCCGTGTTGGCCTGCGCGCCCGAGTGCGGCTGGACGTTGGCGAACTCGGCCCCGAACAGCTCCTTGGCCCGGTCGATGGCGAGCTGCTCGGTGACGTCCACGTACTCGCAGCCGCCGTAGTAGCGGCGGCCCGGGTAGCCCTCGGCGTACTTGTTGGTGAGGACCGTCCCCTGGGCCTCCAGCACCGCGACCGGCGTGAAGTTCTCCGAGGCGATCATCTCGAGGGTGGACTGCTGGCGGTGCAGCTCGGCGGCGACCGCGGCGGCGACCTCCGGGTCGACCTCCGCCAGCGGCGCGTCGTGCGACGAGGGGTTCGACGTGGGGGCGGCCACGGTCAGGACTCCTCGGTGAGCTTGTTGTAGGCGTCGGCGTCCAGCAGGTCGCCGGGCTCGTCGGTGATCCTGACCTTGAAGATCCAGCCCTCGCCGTACGGGTCGTCGTTGATCACCTTGGGCTCGTCGATCACGGACGCGTTGATCGCGGTGATCTCGCCGGTGACCGGGGAGTAGAGCTCGCTGACCGACTTGGTGGACTCCACCTCGCCGCAGCTCTCGCCGGCCTCGACGGTCTCGCCCTCGGCCGGCTGGAGCTCGATGAAGACGATCTCGCCGAGCGCGTCGGCGGCGTGCTGGGTGATGCCGACGGTGACGATGCCGTCCTCGTTGTCGAGGCCGGCGACCCACTCGTGCTCTTCGCTGTAGCGGAGCTGCTCCGGAACGCTCACGGTTGTTCTCTCTCCAGGGTTTCAGGAACGCTTGTAGAAAGGCAGGGCGACGACGTCGACCGGTTCGTGCCGGCCGCGGACGTCCACGGCCAGCTCGGAGGTGTCCTCGGGGACCGAGGCGTCCAGGTAGGCCATGGCGATCGGCTTGCCCAGTGTGGGCGACGGAGCGCCGCTGGTCACCACCCCGCACGGCGTGCCGTCCGGGCCGACGACCGCGTACCCCTTGCGGGGCGCCCTCCGCCCGCGGGCCACCAGTCCCACGAGCCTACGGCCTGCGGCGGCCTCCGCACGCGCGGCCAGCGCGGCCCGCCCGACGAAGTCCCCGTTCTTCTCGAACTTGACGACCCGGCCGAGGCCCGCCTCGAAGGGGGTGGTCTCGGTGGTCAGCTCGTTGCCGTAGAGCGGCATCCCGGCCTCCAGCCGGAGGGTGTCGCGCGCCGACAGCCCGGACGGCACGACCCCCTCGACCGCGGCCAGGGTGTTCCACAGCTTCACCGCGTCGGCGGCGGCCACGAACAGCTCGAAGCCGTCCTCGCCGGTGTAGCCGGTGCGGGCGATCAGCGCGTCCGCGCCGTCCACCACGCCCGGCAGGATGGCGTAGTACTTCAGCTCGGACAGCGGCGCGTCGGTGAAGCGGAGCAGGATGTCCTGCGCGTCCGGGCCCTGGAGCGCGATCAGCGCGTAGGCGCCGGACCGGTCGTCCACCTCGGCCTCGAAGCCCTCCGCGCGCTCGGTCAGGGCCTCCAGGACGACCGCGACGTTGGCGGCGTTCGCGACGACCAGGTAGGTCTCGGCGGCCAGCCGGTAGACGATCAGGTCGTCCAGGACGCCGCCGTCCTCCTGGCAGATCATGGTGTAGCGGGCCTTGCCGACGGCCATCGGGGAGATGTTGCCGACCAGCGCGGCGTCCAGCGCGGCGGCGGCCTGCGGGCCGGTGACGAAGATCTCGCCCATGTGGGAGAGGTCGAACAGCCCGGCGGCGGTGCGGACGGCCCGGTGCTCGGCGGTCTCGCTGGCGTACCGGAGCGGCATGAGGTAGCCCGCGAAGTCCACGAGGTTGGCGCCCAGCGCGGCATGGACGTCGTGGAGCGGCGTCTTCTTCGGAGTCGGATCGGCGGACATGGGTCTGGCTCCTTGGTCGCGGGGCGCGCGTGGACTTCCCGTCAATGGTCCCACTCGCGCACCGGGCGGCTCGGTGCCTCCCCCTCTGTCATCGGCGCCTGAGAGTTTCACCCCGGTTGCTCGGCGGGGCTTTCACCTTCGGCGGAGGGCGCGGGACGCCCTCGCTTTCCAGAGGTCGCCTGGTCCGCGCGGTCCGTGGGGCCTGAGAGGTTCCGGGGAGGAGTTGCTCCTTCGGCGGCCACCGCTGGCGACGGGGGCACTCTCCCGCGCGGGATCAACGGCTGCCCGCAATGTACCAGCGCGCCGAGACCGTCTACCAGCCGACTTGTCAGTCTTTGTCTACCTGCGAATCCGCCCGTGCGGGGCTAGAGGGGTGTGACGTAGGCCCCTGAGATGCCGCCGTCCACGAGGAACTCGGAGGCGGTGACGAAGGACGCGTCGTCCGAGCCGAGGAACGCGACCGCCGCCGCGATCTCCTCGGGCTCGGCGAAGCGTCCGGCGGGGATGTGGACGAGCCGCCGGGCCGCCTTCTCGGGGTCCTTGGCGAACAGCTCCCGGAGCAGCGGGGTCGAGACCGGACCCGGACAGAGGGCGTTCACGCGGATGCCCTCGCGGGCGAACTGGACGCCCAGCTCCCGCGACATGGCCAGCACGCCGCCCTTGGAGGCGGTGTAGGAGATCTGCGAGGTCGCCGCGCCCATGACCGCCACGAACGACGCCGTGTTGATGATCGAGCCCCCGCCCTGCTCGCGCATGTACGGAATGACGTACTTGCAGCACAGGTAGACGCTGGTCAGGTTGACCTCCTGGACGCGCTTCCAGGCGTCCAGGCCGGTGACCAGGATCGAGTCGTCGTCCGGCGGGGAGATGCCCGCGTTGTTGAACGCGACGTCGATCCGGCCGTAGGCGGCGTGGGCGGCCTGGTACAGGGCCCTCACGTCGTCCTCGGACGTGACGTCGGTGTGGACGAACAGGCCCCCGGCCTCGTCCGCCGCCTTCCGGCCGCCCGCGTCGTCCAGGTCGGCGACGAC
>NZ_JBFAOF010000731.1:0-3826 GCF_040675125.1 Spirillospora sp. NPDC049652
CGGCGCCCGCGCCGACCGACCGCATCGAGCACTCGGGCAACCCGCGCGAGGAACGCCGCCCGGCCGAGCTGGAGTGGCTGCCGCGCCCGACCGGCTTCGACGTCGTCCGGCCCGAGGACCAGAGCGCCGAGCCGGGCCTGGCGCACGCGCCGATGCCGCTGCCCGGCACCGCTCCCGGCGGCCCGCCGCCGTTCGTGTTCACCGGCGACATCGGCGCGAGCGTCGGGTTCCGCCCGCATCCCCTCGGCATCCGGGCGGTCCGGTTCCGCTGGAACCAGGGGCCGAGCGGCGACGCCGCCTACCCCCTGGAGCTGAACGCCGGGTACCGGCTGTACGAGCTGGACATCGACGCGGCCACCACCGACACCTTCGCCGACGCCGCCCGGCTCGCCGCCGAGCTGCGGCTGCGGCAGGAGGTGCAGATGCTTCCGGCCGACGACCTGCCGCTGGTGCCCGGCGACACGCTGAACGCCAGCCAGTGGGAGGCGTGGTACCCCGGCTCGGTGCAGCGCCGCCGCCCGCCCGACCCGTCCGCACAGGGCGTGCAGGACGAGCGCGGCCCCTGGTACTCCTGGCAGGACTCCTACCTGGAGTGGCCCGAGTGGCAGGGCGTCACCCAGCCCGGCGGTAAGCGCGACACCCCGCTCCATCCGCTGCTGGAACGCCTGGTGGAGCGGCTGCGCGCGCTGCGTCCCGGCAGCACCACCGACCCGCAGGGCCGGACCACCGCCGGCTACGCCGCGTCCCTCCAGCTCAGCCCGCCGACGCTGCCCAACGGCCTGGCCGACTTCCTGGCCAGCTGCCCGCCGGGCGCCGACCGCTACGGCTGGGGCGCGCTGCAGCGTCTCGGCCTGTCGGTCACCTTCAGCCTCCACGACCCGGACACGGGCACCGTGCGCGGTCCGAAACTGCTGGAACTGCTCAAGGGCCTCTTCGCACGCCTGGAGAGCACGCCCGCCGACCCCGACGCCGCGGCCTTCGCCGCGATGCGCCGCCACCTGCACGTCGAGCTGCTGTTCCAGCCGGGACGCAGCGTCCAGCTCGGCGAGCGTCCCGCCGCGGGCGACGACCTGCTGGCCCTCGTCCAGATCAGCCTGCGCCCGGCCGTGCGGCAGCGGCTGCGCTACCGCGCCGTCACCCTCACCGGACGCTCCAACGCCGACATCGAGGTGCGCTTCACCCTCTCCGCGCCGTGCAGCCTGGTCGACCGTCCGGACAGCGGCGCCGGGCAGCGGGAACTCGACCCGCAGCCCGCGCCGGTCGCCCACACGATCCGGCTGCCGCTCAACGGCGAGGCGGCGCTGCTGCTGCGCGGCGCGACGCTGCCGGCGACGATCGAGGTGCGCCCGCAGACCAGGCTGACCGCCGACCCCGCGGCCCACGGCGCGTTCGGCGCCCACGTGAGCGTCTCGGGCAGGGCGGCGAGCCTGCCGTACGCCTGTGCGTAGTTCACCGCCTCGGCGCCACTGCTGTCCTTGTCCGGAGCGACCAGCACGTTCGCGGACGCCTCGTAGACGGGCGGCATCAGCAGCCCGTATCCCGCCCCTGCCACCGCACCGAACATGATCATCGCCGCGGGCAGCGCGGCGCTCCGGGGCACCCCGGCGGGCCCGCGCGTCCGGGCGGCCACGGCGGGGAGCGGGCCGGTGCCGGGGCCTCCGTCCGGACCAGTGTCGGGCGTGGTTTCGGGACCCGCGTCGGGGCCGCTCTCCGCCGTCCGGGTGGTGTGGGCCGTGGTCATGGGTGTGCCTCCTCGGATGTCGTCATGGGGCCCGGCCGGTCGGCCTGGTAGAGCGTGACCAGCCGGTCGACCAGTCCGTCGATCGCGTACGCCCTCGCGGCGGCGGCACAGGGCCGCGCCGTGGCGGGCCGGGCCGCGAGTTCGCGGAGCGCCTCCGCGTACGCCCCGACCGTGTCGGGTATCCGCCGGACGGGCGGGTCGGCGAACCCGTTCCCGACCCGTTCCCCCAGGTCCTGGAGGGCGGGGCAGGTCGTGTAGAGCGTGGGCAGGCCGTTCGCGAGGGCCTCCAGGACGCTGAGCCCGAAGGTCTCCTGCGCCGAGGGCGAGGCGAACGCGTCCATGGCGGACAGGTACGCGCCGACGTCCTGCCGCGCGCCCGCGAACACGACCCGGTCGCGGACGGCGGACGCCAGGACGCGCAGGCGCGGCGCGTCCGGTCCATCGCCGACGACCAGCAGCTTCGCGCCCGGCACCCGCTCGACGGCCTCGATCAGGACGCCCACCCGCTTGGTCCGGACGAGCCGTCCGACCGTCCCGACGACGAAGTCCGCCGGGCTGAAACCGAGGGCCTCCCGGACGCGTGCGCGCGCGAGCGGATCGAAGGCGAAGGCTTCGGGGTCCAGCCCGTTGGGGATCGTGACGAGCCGCCGGGCCGGGACGCCCCAGTCGCGCAAACGCCGTTCCACGGTCGGCGACACGGCCACCGTCGCCGAGCCGAGCCGCTCGCTCGCCCGGTACAGCGCCCGCACGGGCCAGGTGGTGCTCCGGCCCTCGATGTGGTGGTCGCCCAGCGAGTGCTCGGTCGCGATGATGCGCCGCACCCCGGCGGCACGCGCCGCGACCCGTCCGTAGAGGCACGCCCGGTACAGGTGCGTGTGGACGGCGTCGTACCGGCCCTTCCGCATCAGCGACACCAGCCGCGGCAGCACCTTCAGGTCGCGGTTGTGCGCCATCCCCAGGGTGTGCACCGGGACGCCGAGTCCGCGTAGTTCGTCCGCGAGCGTGGACGGCCCGGTGAGCGTGGCCACCTCGCACTGCACCGGAAGATGGCGCGCGAGCAGCACCAACTGGTGTTCCGCGCCGCCGAGCCCCAGCCCGGTGATGAGGTGCAGGACCCGCGTCATCCCAGCCCCCTCTGCCGGAACCGGTGGCGGGCGAACTTCAGCCGCATGCGGAGCGGGTCGTCGCGCTCGCCGATGTAGGTGCGGGCGAGCGCGTGCCGGTCGGCCCCCGACGACCAGATCGCGCAGCCGTAGTCGTAACCGGCGTCCCGGACGGCGTCCACCGCGCGCGGGCTGACGTTCCCGTACGGGTAGGCGAACCCCGGCACCGGCCTCTGGAGCAGGTCTTCGAGGCGCCTGCGGCTCTCCCGGAGCTCCTCGGCGAGGTCGTCGTCGCACGCCTTGGGAAGCGACCGGTGCCGGACGCCGTGGGACGCGACCTCCATCCCCGCCTCGGCCGCCGCGCGCAGTTGCGCGGCGTCCATGAGCGGCTTGCGCGGGCCGTCGTCCCAGGTGTTGCCGCCGCCGATCTCCCCGGTCACCATGAACACCGTCGCGGTGAACCCCATCCGGGTCAGCACAGGGACGACATGCCGGACGAAGTCGGTGTAGCCGTCGTCGAAGGTCAGGCCGACCAGCCGCCGGTGCCGTCCGGCGGCCTTCGCGGCGAGCAGCTCGGCGACGCCGACGCCGCGCAGCCGGTTCGCCTCCAGCCACCGCATCTGCCGCTCGAACCGGCCGGGCGTGATCGTGATGAGGTGCGGGTCCTCCAGGTAGTGGTCCACGGAGTGGTACATCAGGACCGGCGGCAGCCGTCCCGGCCGCTCCGCCTCGCCGCGCCCGCCCGGTCCCGGCCCGCCGGGCCGCCGCCGGTGCTGCCTGGTCGTCCACTCGATGCCCATCAGCCGATCCCCCTCCGCATGGCCGGAACCCGCTCGGCGGACGGAGCCGGACCGGCCCCGCCGGCTCCCTCCGTTCCGGTCCGCGCGCGGCGTCCCGGCCGTCCGGCCCGCAGGACGGCGCCCGTCCCGGCCACCAGGGCGAGCGCCCCCGCCATGACCAGCGGCAGCACCACGCCCCCGAC
>NZ_JBFAOF010000732.1:0-3822 GCF_040675125.1 Spirillospora sp. NPDC049652
CTGACCGTCGTATTCTCATGTGCGTCCTCCTTGTGAGGATGGGCCGCGCGGCCGGGGGAGGGCTCCAATCCACACCCGGCCGCGCGGCGGCTTCTTCAAACGCCACCCGCGCAGAAGCGCGCGAGGCTTGCGTCGCGCCTGAATCCTGTCCGGTCTAGCGTTTCCCGAAAAGCGGAGATCAACTTGTCTAGACAAGTTCAGGTACTTGTATAGAAGAGCATCTGCCAGGCTGTCAACGGCTTTCGTGTCAGTGTGCGGGAAGGTCATAGGTCAGAACGTAGACATCTGATGACAAAACCGTGTCACAGACCTCGACGGGATTTCCGCTGGCGTCGAAAGCGGTCCGTATAAGCCGAAAGACAGGAATGCCAGGAGGAAGCCTCAGCATCTCGGCTTCGTCGGGAGTCGGCATGCGAGCCGACACCTCCTCTTCGAAGCGATCAAGGGTGTGCCCGAGATCTTCCAGTCTCGCGTAGATGCCGCCGGCCCCGGGGTCGTCGTCGCCGATCCGAGTGCCGCGGGCAATCGTCGCGGGAATGTGGGAGACGGCCGTCTCGACCGGGCTCCCGTTCAGGGAGTAACGGCGGCTGCGGACGATGACGGACTCGCCTTGCGCGAGCCGGAGGCGTCGGGCGATGTCGCCGTCCGCGACCTCCTCCCTGACGGAGATCATGTCCACGCTCGGCGCCGCCCCCACGGAGGCCGACTCCGCCAGGAACGCCGCCTTGCCCTCGCGGCGATGGCGACGGGCGAAACGGTCCGACGCGAGTCGGCGCACCTGAGGCCGGGGCCGGACGAAGACGCCCCGTCCGTGTTCGGGGACGACCAGGCCCTCGCTCTGCAGTCGTTGAAGCGCGTTGCGGACGGTCATGCGCGCGACGTCATAGTGCGCGGCCATCTCGGCCTCCGACGGAAGCTTGTCGCCCGCTGCGAGACTTCCGTTCTGTATGACTTCGCGTAGATGATCCGCGATCTGGCGGAACACCGGTTTGTCGCTGGTCGGGTCAAGCCCGCGCCGAAGTGCCCTGTGGTAGCTCAATCACGTCTCCGTTGCTCGGTCGGATTACGGCTAAGGTCAGGCTACAAGGGAGGAAAAGACGTGACAGATCATTCTCCAAGGCACTCGGTGAGCGTCGCGGGAGTCGTCGTGGACGATCACCGCAGGGCTCTGCTCGTCCAGCGGCGGGACAACGGCCACTGGGAGCCGCCCGGCGGCATTCTCGAACTCGAAGAGAACGTACCGGACGGCCTCAGACGCGAGGTGCGCGAGGAGACCGGACTGATCGTCGAGCCGATGGCGCTCAGTGGAATATATAAGAACATGTCGCGGGGAATCATCGCACTGGTATTCCGGTGTCGCGCGCTCGAAGGAACCCTCTCTCCTAACGACGAGGTCAAAGCGTTCCACTGGGCCACAAGGGATGAGGTGGTCGCCATGCTGGACGAGGCCTATGCCGTCCGCGTTCTGGATGCCATGGACGCCGCCACGGCGTCCGTGGCGATCAGACACCATGACGGCGTCAGGCTCACCGACCGCCGGCCGCTGGCTCTTTCTGATGACACCCCTCAGTAGGGCGGCGTCCTAGGGCAGGAAGCGGTCGATCATGGAGAGCAGTTCGGGGCGGGTGGCGACGTCCTGGTGCTTGGTGCCCGGGAGGACGGCCAGTTGGGCGCCGGGGATGAGATCCCGCATCTCGGTGGCGTGGTCGAGGGTGACGAAGTCGGTGTCGCCGACGACGATCATCGTCGGCGCGGCGATGCCCCGCAGCCGCTCCTCCGGCCAGCCCTCGAACGTGTGCGCCGCCTCGGTGGCCTTGGCCATGAACGCCTCGAAGTGGTCAGGGTCCGGCGCGACCTTCGCGTAGGCCTCGTGCATCGCCCGGAAGTCGTCCTCGGACGGCATCCGCTCGGAGGTCGCCCACAGCTCCGGGTCGGTGATCTCCCGGTGGAAGCCGTCCGGCCGGAACGGCGTGGACGCGACCATCAGCGCCGAGATCCGCTCGGGGTGGGCCAGCGCGATTTGCAGCGCCGTGAGCCCGCCGAGGCTGAACCCGAACACCGCCGCGCGCTCGATCCCGAGGTGGTCGAGCAGCCCCCGGACGTCCTCGGCGAGCCCGCCCATGGTGATCGGACGGTCGACGTCGGCGGTGTGTCCGTGCCCCTGGAGCTCGGGCGCGATCACCCGGAACCTTCCGGCCAGCTCCGGCAGCATCGCCGCGAACGACAACTCGACCGTCATCACGCCACCGTGCAGCAGCAGGAGCGGGCTTCCCGTCCCGCGCTCCTCGTAGTACATGTTCAGCCCGTTCACCTGGGCGTATCCGGTGCTCATCGCTCCCCCTCCGGCTTGATTCGGTGATACCGACCGCGCCGGTCCGGGAAACTCATCGCCGCGGAAAACGCGTTGCCCGCCCCGGACGATCATGGTCTCGTGCCCGCATGGAAACCCTCGTCCGCGCCGTCCACCCCGAAGCCGAGATCGTCCGAGTGCTGCCGCGCACCGGGGGCGAGAGCGTCCCGGTCTTCGAGGTCGTCTGCGCGAACCCCGACGTCCGCCTGATCGTGAAGGTCCAGCCGGACGATGGGGGCTGGAAGATCGACAAGGAGCGCCACGTCTACGGACTCCTCCCGGCCGACGTCCCGGCCCCGCGAGTCCTGCACACTTCCCGCGACCCGCTGGCGGTGGTCATGACGCTGATGCCGGGCAGGCCCCTGTCGGAGGTCTCGGCGTCTCTTCCGCCGGATGCCCTGCATGGCCTCTACGGGCAGATGGGCCGGATCCTCGCGTCCGTCCACAAGCGCCGGATGGAGGCGTTCGGTTTCATCGTGGAAGGCGTCCGCGCACCGGTGACGACGAACGCCGAGTACATGACGCCCCTTCTCGAACGCCACCTGGGAATCTTCCGGAAGAGAGGCGGCGCCCCAGCCTTGGGCGACCGAATCGAACAACACGTGAACGCCCACGCCGACCTCTGGTCGGAATGCACGACCCCTGTTCTCTGCCACAACGACTTCCACGAGGGCAACATCCTGGTCGAGGAGGGGCCCGAAGGCTGGCAGGTCACCGCCGTCATCGACATGGAGAACGCGGTGGCCGCCGCGCCTCTCCTCGACCTGGCGAAGGCCGATTTCTACGCCCCGGCGCACAGCCGTCCCCATTTCCCCGCCCTGCTGGACGCCTACGGTCTCCCGAACGCCGCGGACGCCTACCCCCTCTACCGCCTCCACGCGGCCCTGGAACTCTGGGCCTGGTACGCCACCATCGGCAACACCCAGCCCCTCGAATCCATAGCGGAAGAAATGGCCGCGATGCTCGCCGGTTGACCGGAGGCCGCTCTTCCGCTCGATCCCGGGGGTCAGGTGCGGGTGAAGCGGGCTCGGTAGGCGGTGGGGGACAGGCCGGTGCGGCGGCGGACGTGGGCGCGGAGGTTGGCGGGGGTGCCGAGGCCGGTGGCGCGGGCGATCGCGTCCAGGCCGAGGTCGCCGTTCTCGATGAGGCGGCAGGCGAGGGTGACGCGTTCGGAGGTCAGCCAGGCCAGGGGAGTGGTGCCGAGCTCGGCCTGGAAGCGGCGGTGCAGGGTGGCGGGGCTGGTCGCGGCGCGGGCGGCGAGGTCGGCCACGGTCAGCGGACGGTCGAGGTGCCGCTGCGCCCAGGCCAGGACCGGCGCGAGGGACGTGTCGGGGAGGTCGGGCACCGGGCGGTCGATGAACTGGCGCTGGCCCCCGTCGCGGTGGACGGCGAAGACGAGGCGGCGGGCGACGGAGTTGGCGACCTCCGCGCCGTGGTCGCGCCGGACCAGGTGCAGGCAGAGGTCGATCCCG
>NZ_JBFAOF010000733.1:0-3820 GCF_040675125.1 Spirillospora sp. NPDC049652
CGCCGTGACCACGTGGGCGTCGACCTGCACCGCCGGGGGAGGGGGCGCGGCCTCGACCGGGGCCGCCCCGCCCGGGGCGGCGGCCTCCGGCCAGTGCATCTCCACGACCAGCTCGCCCGCCTGCACCCGGACGCTCGCGGGCTGCCGGGACGACCCGTCGAGCAGTCGGGCGACCTGTTGGCGCAGTTCGTCCAGCGTGACGTTCATCTGCTGCCCCTCCCTTCGGCGGGTCCGACGAGGACGAGGCTGGTCGCCGCGCTTGGAACCCCGCTCGACGCCGACTGGAGAGCGGCGGCGTCGAGCGGGGCTCAAGGCGCGGCTGGCACCCTGCGACCGGTCGGGACGAGCGTCCCCGGCGGAAAGGGGAGCGGACCGTGACGGACGAAGCCGAGGTGCTGGTCGTCGGCGGCGGGTACGCCGGTCTCGCGTCGGCGCTGTTCCTGTCCCACCAGGGCGTGCGGTGCCTGCTGGTGGACAAGCACCCGGACGTCTCGCCGCTCGGCCGGGCGCGCGGCATCAACATGCGGACGATGGAGCTGTACCGGCCGCTCGGCCTGGAGAAGGCGCTGCTGGAGGCGGGCCGTCCGTTCGACTCCGAGACCGGCGTGGTGCGCTGCGAGCGGCTGACCGGCGAGTGGCACTGGATCCTGGACCACCAGACGCCGCGCGCGCTGCCCGACCTGACGCCCGGCGTGTTCGGGATGGCCGACCAGAGCAGCGTCGAGCCCATCCTGATCGACGCCGCCCGCGAGCGCGGGGCAGCCATCCGGTTCGGCGCCGAGCTGCTGTCGGCGGACCAGGACGCCGAGGGCGTCACCGCGCGGATCCTCGACCACGCGTCCGGTGCGCGCAGCACGGTTCGGGCGCGGTACCTGATCGCCGCCGACGGGTACCGCAGCGGAATCCGGCGGCGGCTCGGCATCGCGCGGCCTGGGCCGGGAGTCACCGAGCACTGGATCAGCTTCATCGTGGACGCCGACCTGTCGGAGGTGGTGACGCGGCGCGCGCTGCTCTGGATCGTGGTGAATCCCGAGGTGGGCACCGGTTCGCTGCTCACGCAGGCCAAGCCCGACCAGTGGGTCGTCAGCGTCACCTACGACCCCGCGCGGCAGAGCCCGGCGGACTTCACACCCGACCGCTGCGCGGCGCTGGCCCGGGCGGTCATCGGGGCGGACCTGCCGGTGCGGGTCGGGGTGATCACCTCCTGGGAGCAGGCGGTCGGAGTCGCCGACCGGTTCCGCTCCGGGCGGATGTTCCTGGTCGGCGACAGCGCGCACGTGTGGCCGCCCGCGGGTGCGATGGGGGCGAACGCCGCCGTCCAGGACGCGCACAACCTGGCCTGGAAGCTCGCCGCCGTCCTGGGTGGCCGCGCCGCCGACGGTCTGCTCGACACCTACGAGGACGAGCGCCGCCCGGTCGCGTCCGCGCTCGCCGACCTGACCGTCCGCCGCCAGCGGGCGCGCTTCGGCGCGTCGCTCGGCGAGGACGACGTGGACGACGTGGTCTGCATCCTGGGCCAGCGGTACAACTCGTCCGCCGTGATCGACCCCGCCCACACCACCGTCTACGGCGGCGAGGTCGAGCGGGACGCGCTGCCCGGCACGCGCATGCCGCACCTGTGGCTGGACACGGACGTGTCCACGCACGACCTGTTCCACGACGCTTTCGTCGTGCTCACCGACACCGACGAATGGCTGCGCGCCGCGGCGTCGGTCAACCTGCGCGCCCACCGGGCGCCCGTCCGGGGCTGCATCCTGGTCCGGCCGGACGGCTACGTCGCCTGGCGCGCGTCCGGCCCGGTCGCCGACCCGGCCGCCGAACTGGACGGCGCGCTCCGTCGCGTCCTTGGAGTGAAGCCATGAGACTGCCACTGCTGTTGGCGGCCGGCGCCGCCCTGGCCTTGACGCCCGGTGTCGCGCACGCCGGGCAGACCCATACGTACTACCTCGACTGCGGCGGAGGCGACGACAACGCCTCGGGAACCTCGCCCCGGCACGCCTGGCGCACCCCCGACCGCGCCGGCCGGACCGTCCTCGGGCCGGGCGACCGGCTGGCGCTGCGCGCCGGGACGCTCTGCCGGGGCCAGCTGTCCCCGCAGGGCTCCGGAACGTCCGCCCGTCCGATCACGCTCACCCGTTACGGCACCGGCCCGCGCCCGAAGGTCGTCGGGACGGGCGGCCCCGCCGCCGTGCTGCTGCGCAACACGGCAGGCTGGGTCGTCTCCGGCCTCGACGTGTCCAACCCCGGCCAGGACGCGCGCGCACGAGCGGGCATCGAGGTCCGACTGTCGGACTACGGCGTCGGCAGGCACTACGTCGTGTCCGACACCGTCGTCCACGATGTGACGGGCTGCGACTGCGTGGCCAGCGGCGGCATCGTGTTCAGCGCGGAGGGCACGACGCGACCGACCGCCTTCGACGACGTGCGCGTGACGGGCAACCAGGTGACGGCCGTGGACGGCGCGGGCATCGGCACCTTCTCCACCTGGGTCAAACGCCCGTCCTACCCTTCCGGAGACGCCCCCTACGTGCCGATGACCCGCGTCCGGCTCACGGGGAACACCCTGCGGACCATCCGCGGCCACGGCATCGTCGTCGGGAACGGCGCGTCCCCGCTGATCGACCACAACCGGGTGGACGGCTTCTCTTACGGCACCACCGTGGCGCACCTGGGCATCTTCGCCTGGAACTCCGACCACCCGACCATCGAGCGCAACGTGGTGCTGAACGGAACCGGCATGTTCGCCGCCGCGCTCGGCGTCGAGGCCGCCAGCGACGACACCCTCATCCAGTACAACCGCACCGGTCGCAACCAGGGCGGCTTCGTGTGGGTGTGCAGCGATGGCGACAACCCGGTGCGCGGCGCGACCATCCGCTACAACATCAGCGACGACGACCGCAACGCCGTCCTCGGCACGACCACGATCCCGCTGATCAGCGTGTGCCCGGGCAGCATCGACAGCGACGTGACGTTCACCGGCAACGACGTGCGCGCCCCCTCCGCGACCGTCCTGATCGCGATGTCCGGGACGACCGTGCACACCTTCCGCAACAACATCTTCGCCACCCCCGGGAGCATCGACGACGCGTACGGCGTCTACGACCACAACCTCTACTCCGGCGTCGCCGCCGCCCATCCCGGCGACTCCGGCGCGGTGCTGGGCGACCCGCGCTTCGCCGGCCCGGGCGACTTCCGCCTGGCCTGCGGCTCCCCGGCACTGCGTGCGGGCTCACCGTCCCCCGAGGCATCGGGCGGCGACTACTACGGACTACCGGTGCCCACCCCACCCAGCATCGGCGCCTACCAGGGCCCCTGCGTCCCCTGACAGCCGAACGCGGAAGCGCCGGGCGACTCCAGCCGGGGTCGAGCGCGGAAGACGATGATGGCCGTCCAGGAAAGGGGATCCCATGGCCGGCGACAGCACACCTACGGCGCTCGTGACCGGAGCCAACCGGGGAATCGGACGGGCGGTCGCGGCCGAGCTGCATCGGCGGGGGGCCCGCGTCGTCGTCACGGCGCGAGACGCCGAGGCGGCGGCGCGCACCGCACGCGAGAT
Source organism: Spirillospora sp. NPDC049652 (assembly GCF_040675125.1). Lineage (NCBI taxonomy): Bacteria > Bacillati > Actinomycetota > Actinomycetes > Streptosporangiales > Thermomonosporaceae > Spirillospora > Spirillospora sp. NPDC049652. The sequence goes on from NZ_JBFAOF010000733.1 coordinate 3,557, forward strand.
CGGGCCCGAGGTCGAGGCGCGGGGATTGGACGTCACCGACGAGGAGTCGGTCGGGAAGGCGGCGGCCGAGGCGGCCGTGGACATCCTGGTCTGCAACGCCGGGGTGCTGCTGGACGCCGGCTGCGATCCGCTGAGCGCGCCGTTGGAGCTCGTCGCGCGGACGATGGAGGTGAACCTGCTCGGCACCTGGCGGGTCGCGCAGGCGTTCGTGCCCGCGATGGTGCGGCGCGGCTGGGGGCGGGTGGTGATCGTCTCCAGCGGGAC
>NZ_JBFAOF010000734.1:0-3813 GCF_040675125.1 Spirillospora sp. NPDC049652
GGGCGCCGCCGCGTCGGCGCTCGACCTCGGCCCGGCTCCCCAGGGCCCCGCGCCGGCGCCCTATCCCGAGGCTCCGGTCACCGGCGGCTTCCCCGCCGTGATGTCCGACACCGGCGGTTTCGCGATCCCCACCGCGCGCGTCTCCGCCGCGCCCTCCGGGACCAGCCTCGACGCCCCCGTCGGCACCGGCGGGTTCCCGGAGCCCGCGCTCGGCGGGGCCGCGGCCACCGTCACCGCCCCGCCCCCGCACGCGGGCGGCCCACGGCACGCCGCCGCTCCCGGGCACGCGGGCGGCCCTGCCTTCGAGGACGGCCCTGCCTACGAGGACGGAGTCGTGCCCGCGAACGTCCGGCACGCCGGATCCCCGGACGTCCACGAACTCGCGGTCGTGCGCGGCTGGGCGCGGCTGCTCGCCGTGCTGGTGATCGTCCTCGCCGGCTGCGCGTCGGTCATGATGCCGGTGGTCGGGGTCGCCGTGTCGGCGTTCGCCGTGGCGGTGCTGCGGATGGCGCGCGCACGCGGCGGGTTCGGCCTGCTCGAAGCGCTCGGCCGGACGCTGGTCTCCGTTCCCTACGCGGCCGTGTTCGCCGTCGCGGTCCCGCTGATGGTGATGGGCCTCGCCGCCGCGGACGTGGAACTGTCGCCGCTCGGCGCTATCGCGCTCGGCGCCGGGACGGGCACGATCGCGCTGTGGACGGCTCCGGGGGCGGGCGGCGCGCGGCGGGCGCTGGAGACCGCGTTCGAGCCGCTGGCGTGGCGTCCCGGCACGCTGGCGGTGGCGGGGCTGGTGCTCGGCGTGCTGACGCTGGGGGGTCTGGTGGCCGCGATGTCCTTCACGCCCAGCTTCGCCCCGCTCTACGGCCTTCAGAGCTCCCTGGAGGCCACCTTGTCCCGGTTCCAGAACGCGCTGCACTGACCCCGTCCTCCTCCGTGGGGCAGGTCTCACGAGGCGGGTTTCAAAACGGCGCTACTGACCGGTAACATCTGCCGTGTACGGTCCAACCGGGGACCCGGGGCCGAAACACGTTCGGGTCTTTGGCAGGCTGTCAGGTGCGCCGCCGCGAGGCGGCGCGCGAGCACGCGTCGACCCGGCCCACGGGCGGCGTCCTTATGTCCGCTTACCCCAGCGGCCAACTGAGTGCAGGGAGGTCGGCCACCGGCCATGAACATCGTCGTCTGCGTGAAGCAGGTTCCCGACACGGAGAGCCCGCGCAAGCTGAAGTCCGATGACAGCACCCTCGACCGCGGTGCGGCGGACGGTGTCATCAACGAGCTCGATGAGTACGCGATCGAAGAGGGGCTTCGCATCAAGGAGGCCCAGGGCGGCGAGGTGACCGTCCTGACCATGGGTCCCGGCAAGGCGACCGACTCGATCCGCAAGGCCCTCGCCATGGGCGCCGACAAGGCCGTCCACCTCTCGGACGAGGCCCTCGCCGGCTCCGACGCCCTCCAGACCTCCTACGCCATCCAGCAGGTCCTCGGCCGCTCCGGCTTCGACCTGGTGATCCTCGGCTCGGAGTCCACCGACGCGCGCACCGGCATGCTCGCCGCGATGCTCGCCGAGCGGCTCGGCGTCCCGCAGCTGTCGCTCGTCAACAAGGTGGAGATCGACGGCACCTCGATCAAGGTGCAGCGGCAGACCGACTACGGGCACGACAAGGTCGAGGCGACCCTGCCGGCCGTGGTCAGCGTCGTCGAGAAGATCAACGAGCCGCGCTACCCGTCCTTCAAGGGCATCATGGCGGCCAAGAAGAAGCCGGTCGAGACGCTGGACGTCGCGGGCGCGGGCATCGACGCGGGCCAGGTCGGCCTCGCCAACGCCGCGACCGAGGTCGTGGACTTCGCCGAGGCCCCGCCGCGCGCGCAGGGCCAGATCGTCACCGACGAGGGCGACGGCGGCGTCAAGGTCGCCGAGTTCCTCGCGTCGAAGAAGTTCGTCTGAGCGGGGAAGGGGACCCTGAGAATGAGTGAGATCCTGGTCCTCGTCGACCACGTCGACGGAGACGTCAAGAAGGTCACCCTCGAACTGCTCACGCTCGCCAACCGCCTCGGCGACGCCGCCGCGGTATGGGTGGGCCCGGGCTACGAGGGCGCCAAGGCCAAGCTGGCCGAGTTCGGCGCGAAGAAGGTCTACCTGGCCGAGGACGAGGAGCTGACCTCCTACGTCGTCGCGCCGAAGGCCGCGCTGCTCGCCAAGCTCGTCCAGGAGAAGTCGCCGGCCGCCGTGCTGCTCGCCGCCACCGGCGAGGGCAAGGAGGTCGCGGGCCGGCTGGCCGTCAAGACCGGTTCCGGCGCGCTCACCGACGTGGTGGACGTGACCGACGGCTTCGTCGGCGAGCACTCCATCTTCGGCGGCGCGATCATCGCGCACGCCAAGGTGAGGACCGGCACGCCGATCATCGCCGTCCGGCCGAACTCCGTCGCGCCCGAGGCCGCCCCGGCGACCCCGGCCGAGGAGGCCGTGTCGGTCGAGCTGACCGACGCCGACAAGGCCGCCAAGATCGTCGAGAAGGTCGTCGAGGAGAAGGGCGAGCGCCCGGACCTCACCGAGGCCGCGATCGTGGTCTCCGGTGGCCGCGGCGTCGGCTCCGGCGAGAACTTCAAGATCATCGAGGCGCTGGCCGACACCCTCGGCGGAGCGGTCGGCGCGTCCCGCGCCGCCACCGACGCCGGCTGGTACCCGCACCAGTTCCAGGTCGGCCAGACCGGCAAGACGGTGTCGCCGCAGCTGTACATCGCGGTCGGCATCTCCGGCGCGATCCAGCACCGGGCCGGCATGCAGACGTCCAAGACGATCATCGCGATCAACAAGGACCCTGAGGCCCCGATCTTCGAGCTGGTGGACTTCGGTGTGGTCGGCGACCTGTTCCAGGTCGCCCCGCAGCTGACCGAGGAGATCACCAAGCGCAAGTAGGGCGCGTGCGCGTGATGCCCCGGCCGGGTCCCCCGGCCGGGGCGTTCCGCTTTCCCAGCCTCCGCTTTCCCGGCCTCCGGCGCCGTTCACAGCGAACGAGGGGACCGTCCGTCCGGACGGTCCCCCTCGGCGGGTTCACGAGCTCAGGCGCTCCTGGCTCAGGCGGGCACGGGCTGCGGCTCGCCCTCGGGGCGCGGCGCGGCGATCCCGCCCGGGACGCGCTCGCCGGACACCGCGACGGCGTCCTCGGTGACGACCTCGGAGGCGGTCCCGGCGGCGTGCGCCGAGCCGATCTCGCCCGGCCCGAGCGGGACGAACCGGGACCCGACCGCGATCATCAGGGCCAGCACCACCACGGCGCCGACGCCGATCCGCAGCGACGTCGCGTCCGCGAGGAACCCGACGACGACCGGGCCGAGCAGCAGCCCGCCGTAGCCCATCGCCCCGGCCTGCGCGACCGCGGCGGCGGGCTGGTCCGGCGCGGACGTCCCGGCGAGGGACATCGAGGTCGGCACGACCGTGCAGACCACCAGGCCGGTCAGGAAGAACCCGGCGATCGCGACCGTGGTGTTCGGCGCGGTGACCACGACGGTCATCGCGGCGGCCGTGCCGATCCCGGCGCCGGTCAGCAGGTTCCGGGTGCCGACCCACATCCGCAGGTGGTCGCCGACGACGCGGCCGAACAGCATCGCGAGCTGGAAGACGGGGTAGCCGAGCGCCGCGACGGCCTGCGTCGCGCCGAGCTCGCCGTGCAGCAGCAGGCCGCTCCAGTCGGCGATCGAGCCCTCGGTCATGAAGCCGATGAACGCCAGCAGGCCGACCAGGTAGACCGCGAGCGGCAGCCGGGCGCGGCGGCGGCCCACGCCCCCCGCGCCGCGGGCCGCGCGGTCAGCCACAAA
>NZ_JBFAOF010000735.1:0-3798 GCF_040675125.1 Spirillospora sp. NPDC049652
CCCGGCCGACGGCCCCACCGGCCCGACGGGACCCGAGGGGGCGACGGGCCCCGCCCGGAAGGGCGCCGAGCAGCTCGGCCGCGGTCTCCACCACGCTCTGGCGGACCGCCTCGGGCAGGGGGCGGGGCGGGCGCTCCGCCGCCTCCGGGCCGCTGTCGATGATGTCGCTCCTTCTGGCCGACCGTCTTGAGATGACTGTTTCCCGAGGTCATCCGCCTCAATCGGTGGAGACCGGGGCCAAGCCTAGCGGTCCGGCCACGGGAGGGCCGGAGCCGAAGGCCCGGCGGCCGTTCTGTCGGTGCGATGGCCTACGGTCGCCGTCATGACCTCCGCGCACCGCCTTCCCGGGTCAGCATCCCCGCCGCCGTCCCCAGGCGGGCGCACCGTCTCCGGCGTCCCCGAGCAGGCCGGACCGCCGCGCGACGTGCCCGTTCAGGGGGCCGCCCGGCAGGGCGTGCCACCACAGGGCGTGCCGGTGCAGGGCACGCTGGACGACCTGGGCACGCCGCTCGCCGACGTCACCTTCGTCGTGGTCGACCTGGAGACCACCGGCGGCTCGGCCGCCGACTGCGCCATCACCGAGATCGGCGCGGTGAAGGTGCGCGGCGGCGTGCACCTCGGCGACTTCGCGACCCTGGTCGACCCGGGCGGCCCGGTGCCGCCGTTCATCACCGCGCTGACCGGCATCACCACCCAGATGGTGATGGCCGCGCCGCGCATCGAGCGGGTGCTGCCGGCGTTCCTGGAGTTCGCGCGCGGCGGCGTGCTGGTCGCGCACAACGCGCCGTTCGACATCGGGTTCCTGAAGGCGGCGTGCGCGCGGCTGGAGTACGCCTGGCCCGCCTTCCCGGTCGTCGACACCGTCGACCTCGCCCGCCGCGTGATGACCCGGGACGAGGTGCCCAACCACAAGCTCGGCACCCTCGCCCGGTACTTCCGCACCGAGACCGAGCCGTGCCACCGGGCGCTCGCCGACGCCAGGGCCACCGTCGACGTCCTGCACGGCCTCATCGAGCGGCTCGGCTCGTTCGGCGTGACGTCGCTGGAGGAGCTGAAGGGCTTCGCCAAGGCCCCGACGCCCGAGCAGCGGCGCAAGCGGCACCTGGCCGCGGACGTGCCGAGCGAGCCCGGCGTCTACCTGTTCGAGGACGCCGACGGCGAGATCCTGTACGTCGGCAAGTCCACCGACCTGCGCACGCGCGTCCGCTCGTACTTCACCGGCTCGGAGACGCGGTGGCGGGCGCGGGAGATGGTCGGCCTCGCCGAGCGCGTCCGGACGATCGTGTGCGCGACCGGGCTGGAGGCCGAGGTCCGCGAGCTGCGCCTCATCGCCGAGCACAAGCCGCGCTACAACCGGCGGTCCAAGTTCCCCGAGCGGGCGGTGTGGCTGAAGCTCACCGCCGAGCCGTTCCCACGGCTGTCGGTGGTGCGCGAGTCCCGGGACGACGGCGCGGTGTACCTCGGGCCGCTGTCGTCCACGCGGCAGGCCGAGGAGGCCAAGGCGGCGCTGCACGAGGCCGTTCCCCTGCGGCAGTGCACGCAGCGGCTCACGCTGCGGCTGGTCGAGCGCGGCAACGGGCGCGCGTGCGCACTGGCCGACCTCGGGCGCTGCGGCGCGCCCTGCGTGGGCGACGAGACCCCCGACGAGTACACCGGGCACGTCGAGGCCGCGCGCAGCGCGATGCTCGGCGACATCCGCCCGGTCGTGACGGCGGCGCGGCGGCGCATCGCCCGGCTGGCGGCCGAGTACCGCTACGAGGAGGCGGGCGCCCAGCGCGACCGGCTCGCCGCGTTCGTCCGGGCGGCGGCGCGCGGGCAGCGGCTGGCGGCGCTCGCCCGGCTGCCGCAGGTCGTGGCGGCGCGCCCGGCCTTCGACGGCGGCTGGGAGCTGTCGGTCGTCCGGTACGGCCGCCTCGCCGCCGCCGGGACGGTCCCGCCGCGCGCCGCCCCGCGCCCCTACGTGGACGCGCTGATCGCGACCGCCGAGACCGTCCTGCCGGGCGCGGGCGGCGCGCCGGGCGCGATGACGGGGGCGGGCGGCACCGGCGCGGAGGAGATGGAGTGCGTGCTGCGCTGGATGGACACCCCGGGGGTCCGGCTGGTCGAGGTCGAGGGGGAGTGGACCTGCCCGGCCTACGGCGGGGAGTCGTTCCGCGGCTGGATCGACAACGCCTACGCCGCCGTGGACCCGTCCGACCGTTAGGGTTTGGTGCACTTGCCTCAGCTTTGCTGACCTTGCTTGGGTTTGCTGACCTTGCTTGGGTTTGCTGCACTTGCCCGAGAGGCCCGAGAACGCCGCCGATTCCGCCTTCTCCTGATCAGGACGCCCCCACACATGGCACTGCCCCTCTACGACAGCCAGCCCGCCCGGCGGGTCCCCTGGGTGACCTACCTGCTGGTCGCCGCGAACGTGCTGGTGTTCCTGCTCACCCCGATGGCCAAGTTCGCCACCTGGTACGGCGACAACGAGGTCCGGGCCTGCAAGGTCACCCAGTTCTCGATGGAGTACGGGGCCGTCCCGAAGGAGCTGACCACCGGCGAGCAGCAGCCGATGCCGGCCGAGGCCGCCCACCAGTGCGGGCCGTCCACCTTCACCAAGACGCCCTGGACGTCCGCGTTCACCTCGATGTTCGTGCACTCCAACTGGCTGCACCTGCTGGGCAACCTGGTGGTGCTGTTCGTCGTCGGGATGGGCGTGGAGGACCGCCTCGGACGGCTGCGGTACCTGCTGAGCTACCTGTTCTTCGGGCTCGTCGCGGTGTACGGGTTCGCCTACACCACGCCCGACTCCGACATCCCGCTGATCGGGGCGTCCGGCGCGATCGCCGGGGTGCTCGGCGCGTACCTGATCCTGAACCCGCGCGGCCGGATCGTCAGCTGGGTGGCGCCGGTCTTCTTCGTCCGGCTGCCGGTGTGGGTCGTGCTCGGGTCCTGGTTCGTCCTGCAGTGGCTCTCGCTCGGCGACAAGTCGAGCAACGTCGCGTACGTGGCGCATATCTACGGTTTCGTGAGCGGCATGCTGTTCGCGTTCCTGGCGCGCCGGGCCGGGCCGGCGCGCGGTATCGCCGCACTCTCGCGAGGCTGATTTACCGGTGACCGCCCCGGACGATTGTCCGGGGCGGTCTCGCATTTTTCCGCTGTCCGCCCGTCCGCGTTCTCCTGTTTTTGTCGTACCCCCTTGGGATGATTACGGCATGTCGAACGAGGACGCGGATGACCTCGCGTGGGAGCGGTCCGCAGTGGTGCGGGTGACGCCCTCCGCCAAGGCGCGGAAGCTGGCGAAGGTGCCGTTCGTCGAAATGGCGGGCGGACGCCTCCAGGGAGTGGTGTCGAGCGGTTCCGACATCGCCCGTGTTTATGTCTCGTCCATTGCCGCCGAGACGCACGCGTACAGCTGCAGCACGAACAACAACCGGAGGTGCGGAGGGCTCAGCGGTTCCTTTATGTGCAAACACCTCGACGCGCTTCTGAAAGAGGCGGTGCTCCAGTACGGGGCCGAGCGCGTCGCAGCCTATCTGGGCGTGGAGGCCGAGCCGGGCGGCGACCTGGCCCGCGCGCTCCACGGCGGCCAGAGCGGGGACGACCCCGCCGCCACGGTGTTCAACCGGTTCCTGCGGCACCTGGCCTACCTGGAGCTGCCCGCGCAGGGCGCGCCGGTGCCCGAGATGCAGTGGTTCCCGGCCGGGGCGGTGGGCTGATGCTGAGCATGCACCTGGCCGCGCTCACCGGCGGCCTCCCGGACGGCGTGGACGACGCCCTCGGCTTGGTCGACGGTTTCGACGACGCGCTGACCCACGG
>NZ_JBFAOF010000736.1:0-3762 GCF_040675125.1 Spirillospora sp. NPDC049652
GAGGCCGCGGGCGACGACGTCCACCTCGTCGTCCAGCTGCGCGTACGTCCAGCGGCGGCCGGTCTCGCACTCGACCAGCGCCTCCCGGTCGGGAAAGGCGGCGACGGTCCGTTCGAGGTTCGCGCCGATGGTGTCGCCGAGCAGGGGCAGCGCCGAGGCGCCGGACGCGTAGGACAGGGCGGTCATCAGCGGCCGTCCTCGCGGAACTCGCCCGCCGGGCGGTCGTCCGCGTGGGCGTGCTTGCCGATCTCGGCGGTCCGCAGCTCCACCCGGCGGATCTTGCCGGAGATGGTCTTCGGCAGCTCCGCGCTGAACTCCAGCAGCCGGACCCGCTTGTACGGGGACAGCCGCGCCGCGCAGTGCTCGAAGATCGACTTCGCGGTGGCGTCGGACGGCTCGAACCCGGCCGCGAGCGTCACGTACGCCTTCGGGACGGCGAGGCGCACCGGGTCCGGGGACGGCACGACCGCCGCCTCCGCGACCGCCTCGTGCTCGATCAGCACGCTCTCCAGCTCGAACGGGGAGATCTTGTAGTCGGACGCCTTGAACACGTCGTCGGCGCGCCCGACGTAGGTGATGTAGCCGTCCTCGTCGCGGGCGCCGATGTCGCCGGTGTGGTAGACGCCGTCGCGCATCGCCTCGGCGGTGCGCTCCTCGTCGCCGTGGTAGCCGGTGGTCAGGCCGAGCGGGCGCTCGCCGAGGTCGAGGCAGATCTCGCCCTCGTCGCCGTGCTCGCCGGTGACCGGGTCGACCAGCACGACGTCGTAGCCGGGCACCGGGCGGCCCATCGAGCCCGGCTTCACCGGCTGGCCGGGCGTGTTCGCGATCTGGACGGTCGTCTCGGTCTGCCCGAAGCCGTCCCGGATCGTAGTCCCCCAGGCGTCCCGGACCCGCTCGATGACCTCGGGGTTCAGCGGCTCGCCGGCGGCGACGACCTCGCGCGGCGGGGTCTGCAGCCGGTCGAGGTCGGCCTGGATCAGCATCCGCCACACCGTCGGCGGCGCGCAGAACGACGTGACGCCGCAGCGGTCGATCGCGTCGAGCAGCCGGTCGGCGTCGAACCGGGTGTAGTTGAAGATGAAGACGGTCGCCTCGGCGTTCCACGGCGCGAAGACGTTGCTCCACGCGTGCTTGGCCCAGCCGGGCGAGGAGATGTTCAGGTGGACGTCGCCGGGCCGCAGGCCGATCCAGTACATCGTGGACAGGTGGCCCACGGGGTAGGACGCGTGCGTGTGCTCGACGAGCTTCGGCTTCGCGGTCGTCCCGGACGTGAAGTACAGCAGCAGCGTGTCGTCGGCGCGGGTCGTCCCGTACGGGGTGAAGTGCGGGTCGGCGTCGTAGGCGTCGGCGTAGCGCAGCCAGCCGTCCACGGGCTCGCCGACCGCGATCCGCGTGTACGCGCCGGGGACGCCGTCGAACTTGCCCGCGCTCGCGGACGAGGCGACGACGTGCTTGGCGTGCCCGCGCTCGATCCGGTCGCGCAGGTCGTCGGCGCCGAGCAGCGGCGTGCACGGGATCATCACCGCGCCGAGCTTCATCGTCGCGAGGACGGTCTCCCAGAGCTCGACCTGGTTGCCGAGCATGACCACGACGCGGTCGCCGCGCCGCACGCCCGCGCCGCGCAGCCAGTTCGCGACGCGTGCGGACCGCTCGGCCATCTCCGCGAAGGAGTACTTCGCCTCCGAGCCGTCCTCCTCGACGATCCACAGCGCCGTGCGGTCGTTCTCGTCGGCGATGTGGTCGAACCAGTCCAGCGCCCAGTTGAAGCCGGTCAGCACCGGCCAGCGGAACTTCTCCCGCGCCGCCTGGTAGTCCTCGCGATGGGCCAGCAAGAAATCACGCGCCGCCCGGAACTCGACCGCCTGCATCGAAGGAACCCCTCCTCGTCTCACCAGGATCGTTTCCAGTCTCTGTGACCGCCGCCACCCCCGAACGGGGGTAGTCACAGCCCGGACGGATTCCCAGCGGTGAGGAAGGCCGAGGTGAGGACGGCGGCCATGTGCTCGCCGACCCGCTCGACCGGCCAGCCGCGCTCGACGAGCAGGGTCTCGCCGACGCCGTTGGAGATCAGGGCGAGCAGCATGTCGGTGGCGGTCTCGACCGTCCAGTGGGGGGCGAGCGCGCCTTCATCGGCGAGCCGCCGGACCAGCGCCCGGTTGCTCTCGCGCCGCCAGTACAGGACGGTCTCCCAGTGCCGCGCCGCGTCCGGATCGGTGTGCGCGACGCGCTCGACCGCGCGGGAGACCGCGAGGGTCCGGGCCGTGAACTCGGCGTGCCGGTGGGCGAAGACCGTGAGGGCCGTCCGGGCGTCCGGGGCCTCGGCGACGGGGGCGAACCGTCCTTCGAGGTCCTCCTCCTCGTTGACGTGGTCGAACAGCGCCGTGATGAGGTCCGCGCGGGACGCGAAGTGCAGGTAGACCGCGCGCCGCGACACCCCGGCGCGCTCGGCGACGGCCGCCATCGTGGCGGCCGGGACGCCCTCGGTCTCCACGATCTCGCGGACCGCCCGCAGCAGCGCGGCCCGCGACCGCCGCCCCCGCGCGTTCCGCGGAGCCTCCCGCGCGGCGCGGGGAGCCTCGCGCGCGGTGCCCGAAGCCTCCCGCGCGGCCTCGGGCGCGGCGCGGGGAGCGTCGGGCGCGGCGCGCGGGGCCTCGCGTGCGGAGCGCGGGGCGTCGGTGGGTGTCACGCCTCCATGCTGCCATCTTGTGAGAACTGCACGCCGTGTGTACTTTCTTGGCATTAACTGCACATGGTGTGAAGTTAGGAGTGATCCGGATGCGGTGGTGGCTGGTCGGCGCGGCGGCGCTGGTGGTGTTCATGGCGACCCTGGACACCAGCGTGGTCGCGGTCGCGCTGCCGGCGCTGGAGCGCGACCTCGGCGTCCCGACGGCCGCCGTGGAGTGGGTCGTCCTGGGGTATCTGCTGCCGCTGGTGGCGCTGACCCTGCCCGCCGGGCGGTGGCTCGACCGGGTCGGACGGCGTCCGGCGCTGGTCGCGGCGGTCGGCGGGTTCACCGTGGCGAGCGTCGCCGCCGGGGCCGCGCCGTCGCTGCCCGTCCTGGTCGCGGCGCGCGCCGCGCAGGGGGCCTTCGCCGGGGTGCTGTTCGCGCTGGTCCCGATGGTCGTGCTCGCGGCGGGACCGCCGGAACGCGCCGGCCGCGCGAGCGCGGCGGTCATGACGTTCGGGCCGCTCGGCGCGGTCAGCGGGCCGGTGCTCGGCGGCTGGATGGTGCAGGAGTGGGGCTGGCCGTGGATCTTCTACGTGAACGTCCCGGCCGGGCTGGGGGTGATCGCGGTCGCGCTGCGGGAGCTTCCGGCGGGGGAGCGGCTGCGCCCGCCGGACCGGGGGCTGCTGGGCGAGACCGTCCTGCTGGGCGCGGCCACGGGCGCGCTGCTGACCGGGTTCTCGCTGGCGGCCGGGCGCGGGATCGGCTGGCTGGCGCTGACGCCGGCGGCCGTGCCGTTCGTGCTCGTCTGGCGGCGGACGGCGGCGGCGCGTCCGGTCCGGACGCTGCTGGCCTCGCGGCAGGTGGCGGGACCGGTCACGGCCGTGCTGCTGGCGGCGGTGACGCTGTCCCTGGTGGAGTTCCTCGCGCCGTACTACCTGCAACGCGTGCTCGGCGTCTCGGCGGGCGCGGCGGGGACGGCCGTCCTCGCGCTGCCGGTCGGGATCGTGCTGGGCGGACCGGTCGGCGGGGTGCTCGCCGACCGGTGGGGCGGCGGAGCGGCCGGACGCGTGCGGGTCGCGCTCTGCGACTGCGTG
>NZ_JBFAOF010000737.1:0-3741 GCF_040675125.1 Spirillospora sp. NPDC049652
GGCTGGAACGCCACCGCGGACGAGTCGCCGTGAGCGCCCGCGCCCGAGGGCCGGGGCGGGCCGGGCAGATCAGGCGGGCCGGGGAGATCAGGCGGGTCGGACGGTCGGGCCATGGCGGTGCTCCTGTCGCGACACGGAACCGAACAGAACCTTGCTGACGCTTGCCGGAGGCCGGACGGGCCGCGCGGGTGGGCGGCGGTCGGGACCGCAGGGGCGCGCCCGCGCGGCGCGGTCAGGCGCCGGGACCCTCCCCGCCCGGCTCGCTCCGGTGCCGGGCGGGCCGCGGTTCGGGCGCGTCCGCCGGAGGGATGTCCGGCGCGGACTTGCCGACCGGCGCGGCCCCGCCCGGGCGGCGGCGCTCGCGCATCGGCGCGAACGTCGCGGTGTCCGGGACGCTCAGCCGGGCGCACCGGCACAGCGCGTCGCCCGCGCCCGCCTCCACGAACATCGTCGCGCCCGCCTTGGCGACCTCGGCCAGCGTGTCGGGCAGCCGGACGGGCCGCACGATGCAGTCCGCCAGCGCCCGGTGCAGGTCGTCGTCGTCGCGGTAGGCGCGGCCTCGCACCGGGGAGTGCACGGCCGTCTCCAGCGGACGGCGCGGGAACCGGCGGATCGTCTCGTACCACTCGTGGTCGGCCCCCGCCATCGCCGGATGGTGCGACAGGTACGGCACCGCGAGCCGGACCGCGCGCACGCCCCGGTCCCGGGCGGTCTCCAGCACCGCGTCCAGCTCGGCGTCCGGGCCCGACACCACCGTCGCCGACGGCGCGTTCAGGCACGCCACCACCACCTCCCCCGACACCGCCGAGCGGGCGCCGAGCCGTCCGCCGGGACGGACCCGGTGCGCGTCGGGGACCTGCCGCGCCTCCCGCGCGGCGCGCGCCCGCCGGGCGCTCTCGGCGATGACGGCGCGGGTGTCGTCCTCGGTGGTCTCCAGCAGGCCCATGCCGCCGCCCGCGCCGCGCCGCGCCAGGACCTCCACCGCCGAGACCGCGATGCGCGCGCCGTCGGTGATGGAGAACGCGCCCGCGCACACCAGCGCGGCGATCTCGCCGAAGCTCTGCCCGACCGCGAACGCCGGGACGACCCCCGCCGCGCGCAGCACGCGGTCGATGGCGACCGAGGCGGTGTAGGCGGCCACCTGGGGGACGCCGGGCGTGCGGGCGGCGGCGCGGTAGGCGTCGGGGTCCTCCAGCAGGATCCGCCGCATCGACGGCCACTCCCCGGCGGCCGCCCGCCGGGCGGGATCGGCGGACGGGCCGGGGGCCGCGTCCGGGCCGTCCGGAGCGGCCGGGCCGGGCGGTACCGGCGGGACGGGGGTGCCGGGCGGGGGCAGGGCCTCGGCGACGGCGTCCAGCACGTCGCCGACCACCCGCGCTGCGGACGGGCCGGTCGCGGCCAGGGCGCGCAGATCGGGCGCGCCCGCGGAACCGGTGCCGGGGAACAGGAACGCGCAGACCTCGTCGTGAGCGAGTCGCGAGGGCCACGGGGGCGGGGCGGGGATCACACCGAACTCCTGACCGGGAAGGCGCACTTCCACTTCTCGACGGACAAACGTCACACAAGAACTTTGATGTGGAAAGAGAACTGCGAAATGGGATTATTCACTCATGGAATCCGGGTGCCGACAAGCGCCCTCCCGCCCACCGGGCGGGGGTTTCACCGCAGACAGACGGCACGGTCACCCGGAGTGAAAGGAGAACTGGCACAAAACACAACAAATGCCGCGCCGCACCCCGACCGCCAGAATCCGGCCGCGCTCGGCCGGACGAAGGAGAAAGCACGTGACGATCCCGTACGCCATCCCGTACGCCATCCACGGCACCGGCGCCCACCTCCCCGAGCAGCGGATCACCAGCACCGAGATCTCCACCGGCCTCGGCCTCGACCCGCACTGGATCGAGAACCGCACCGGCATCCGCGCCCGCCACCGCGCCGCCCCCGGACAGGCCGCCTCCGACCTGGCCGCCCACGCCGCCCGGGACGCCCTCACCGCCGCCGGCGTCGACGCCGCCGACCTCGCCCTCATCGTGCTCGGCACCTCCACCCCCGACGAACTCGGCCCCGCCACCGCCTGCCGCGTCCAGGCCCTCATCGGCGCCCACCGCGCCGCCGCCTTCGACGTCGCCGCCGCCTGCACCGGCTTCGTCCACGCCCTGCAGACCGCCGCCGCCCTCCTCACCGCGACCCCCGCCCACCCCGGCCCGACCGGCGGCGGCCGCGCGGGCGGACCCTACGCCCTGGTCATCGGCGTCGAGGTCTACTCCCGCTTCCTCAACCCCCGCGACCGCGCCACCAGCGCCCTGTTCGGCGACGGCGCCGCCGCCGCCGTCCTCGGACCGGTCCCCGCCCCCTACGGCATCACCGCCATGGGCATGGGCGCCGACGGCACCCGCGCCGACGACGTCCTCATCCCCGCCGGCGGCAGCCGAAGGCCCGCCACCACCGCCACCCTGGCCGCCCTCGACCACACCATCCACATGGACGGAGCCGCCGTCCGCGACTTCATCACCGCGATCCTGCCCCGCCTGGTCGCCGACGCCACCACCGCCGCCGACCTCAAACCCGCCGACCTCGCGCTGGTCGTCCCGCACCAGCCCAACCCCAAACTCGTCGCCGACCTCGCCCCCGCCGCCGGACTCGACCCCCACCAGCTCGCCATCGCCGGACACGACGTCGGCAACATCGGCGCGGCCAGCCTCCCCTACGCCCTGCACCGCGCCATCACCGACGACCGCCTCTACCCCGGCGACCAGGTCCTGCTCGCCGGCTTCGGCGCGGGCCTCACCTGGGCCCACGTCCTGCTCACCTGGCCGCCCCTCACCTGACCCTCCCCTTCCGACCCCGACACGCCGTCCCAGCGTTCCGGGCGGATGAACGCGCCCCCGGCCGGCCACCGACACCCGCGGCCTCCGGGGGCGTCGCAGTACCCGCACACCCCGCCACCGCGCTGCGCCGCCTCCTGGAGGACGGCCCGGAGCGACGCCGCGAGGTCAGGGCCTCGGGGGATCGACCTCGCCCGGGGCCGGGCCCGCGGCGCGCAGCAGACGCGCGCCGGCCTCGCGCAACCGGTCGGCGAGCTCCGGCGGCTCCAGCACCGTGAACTCCAACTCCAGATGCGCCAGCCGCATCGCCGTCCACTCCAGCGAACCCGGCGCCGTCCGCAGCAGGCACGCACCGCCGTCCAGCGGCTCGACCTCGTCGACCCGCACCCGCAGCCGGTCCGCCAGCACCTCCGCCGGAGCGTCCACACGCAGCACCGCCCGCACCACCGGACCGCCACCCGCCCGGCCCCGCCGCACCCACGCCGCCGGATCCCCGCCCGGAACCTCCCGCCTGGGCCCCCGCACGCCCGTCGGGAACGGCTCCTCCACCCGGTCCAACCGGAACGTCCGCCACGCCCCCGGGCCCCGCGCCTCCGAGCCGCCGGTCTCCGAGCCGCCGGCGTCCGAGCCGCCGGTGTCCGGGTCGCGGGCCTCCACGTCGAACGCGACCAGATACCAGCGGCGGCTCGCCGCGACCAGCGCCGACGGCTCCACCAGCCGCCGCGACACCCGGCCCTCCCCGTCCCGGTAGCCGAACCGGACCCGCTCGCCGTCCCGGCACGCCGCCGCCAGCAACGCCAGCACCCCCGGGTCCACGCGCGGACCGGCGTCCGGGCCGTCCACCGGAACCGTCGCGGCCGCCACCGCCGCCACCCGCCGCCGCAACCGCCCCGCGCGTGAACTGGCCGGCGCCGCC
>NZ_JBFAOF010000738.1:0-3735 GCF_040675125.1 Spirillospora sp. NPDC049652
ATCGCGCGCGCCCTGGCGATGCGGCCGAAGGCGATGCTGTTCGACGAGCCGACCTCCGCGCTCGACCCGGAGATGGTCGGCGAGGTCCTGGACGTCATGACCGGCCTGGCCGAGGACGGCATGACGATGGTGGTCGTCACCCACGAGATGGGGTTCGCCCGCCGGGTCGCCGACCGCGTGGTGTTCATGGCGGACGGCGAGATCGTCGAGTCGGGCGAGCCGGCCGCGTTCTTCGACTCCCCCGCCAGCGACCGCGCCAGGGACTTCCTGGGCAAGGTCCTCAGCCACTAGCAGCGCTCCCGGGCCGCGGCCGTCCCGGCCGCCGGCCTCCCGAGTCACTGGCCGGGTCGCCGCCCGTCCCGCCCGCGCGGGACCGCCGGCACCCGGTCCGGTTCCACCCCCGGCGCGCCGCGCGCGGCACGCCAACCGAGAAAGGTAAGTGATCATGGTGCGTACGTCTGCGCGGAAGCGGTGGGCGGTTCCGGTCGCGGTCGCCGCGCTGTCGCTGGCGGGCCTCACGGCCTGTTCCTCCGACGGCGACTCCGGCTCGGCCGTCCCCGGCTCCGGCGGTGGCGGCAAGCAGGACGACCTGGTCGCCGCGGCGCCGGTCGCGGCGAACCTGCCGGCCGGCTCCACCATGGAGAAGATCAAGAAGCGCGGGCAGCTGATCGTCGGCGGTTCGCTGGACGCGCCGCTGCTGTCCCAGCAGAACCCGGGCACCAAGAAGGTCGAGGGCCTCGACGCCGACTTCGGCCGGCTGCTGGCCAAGTACATCATCGGCAAGCCCGAGGTGAAGATCGTCAACTCGGCGTCCGAGACCCGCGAGGCGCTGCTGTCCAACGGCACCGTCGACGTCGTCTTCCAGACCTACAGCATCACGCCCGAGCGCGCGAAGCAGGTCGCGTTCGCCGGCCCGTACTACAGCTCCGGCCTGGTCATCGCCACCAAGAAGGACAAGACGGGCATCACCGCGCCCGCCGACCTCAAGGGCAAGACGGTCATCGCGGGCGCCAACACCCCGGCGATCGCGGCCATCAAGAAGGTCGCGCCGGACGCCAAGATCGTCACCTTCGGCACCGACCCCGAGTGCGTCCAGGCGCTCAAGCAGGGCCGCGGCGACGCCTACGTCCAGGACGAGGCGCTGCTGCTCGCCACCGCCAAGCAGGACCCGACCGTCAAGATCCAGGGCAAGCCGTTCACCAGCGACCCCTACGGCATCGGCCTCAAGCACGGCGACACGCAGATGAAGCAGTTCGTCAACGACTGGCTGAAGCAGATCCAGGCGTCCGGACTGTGGGCCAAGACCTGGAAGAACTCCATCGGGACGGTCGTGGAGGGCGACGCGCCGCAGCCGCCGGCGCTCGGCTCCGCCCCCGGCTCCGAGTGAGCGCGGCCTTCGAGTAGGAGGGAGCCTCGCCCGCCATGAACGTCATCACCGATCATCTCTCCGAGTTCGGCCACGGGCTGCTGCTGACCGTCGAGCTGACGCTGCTGTCGCTCGCCGGCGCGCTCGTCGCCGGGACCGCGGTCGCCGCGATGCGGGTCTCGCCCGTGCGCGTGCTGCGCGCGGCCGGGATGGCCTACGTCGAGGTCCTGCAGAACATCCCGCTGCTGGTCTGGCTGGTCATCGCCGTGTTCGGGCTGCCGGAGATCGGAGTGATCGCCGGGCTGTTCACCACCTCGGTCGTCGTCATCGTGCTCTACCAGGGCGCCTACACGGCCGAGGCGATCCGGTCCGGGATCAACGCGGTGCCGTCGGGGCAGGGCGAGGCCGCCCGCGCGCTCGGGCTCACCTTCACCCAGTCGCTGCGGCTGGTGGTGCTGCCGCAGGCGCTGCGCACCGTCGTCCAGCCGCTCGGCAACATCGCCATCATGACGCTGATGAACACCGCGCTGGCCGCCGCGGTCGGCGTCGTCGAACTCACCGCCGCGGCCAACCGGGTCAACCTGGCCGAGGCCCAGCCGATCTGGATCTTCGTGACGGCGGGCCTCGGGTACATGGCGCTGTCCGGCGTCCTCGGCCTCGGCACGGGCGTCCTCGAACGGAAGTGGGCGATCCTGCGATGAGCGCACCGTCCTCGCGGCTGCTGTTCGACGAGCCGGGGCCGCGCGCCCGCCGCCGCATCCGCGCCGCCACGGCGGTGTCGGTGCTGGCGGGCGCCGTCCTGGTCGCGCTCGCGCTGCGGCAGTTCGCCGACAACGGCCAGCTCGCCGCCGACCGCTGGCGTCCCTACGGGACCTGGCCGATGTGGCGGTACCTGCTGGAGGGCCTCGGGTCCACCCTGAAGGCCGCCGCCGTGTCGATCGCGCTCGCCGCCGCGGCGGGCGTGGTCCTCGCGCTCGGCCGGGTCTCGCCGTCCCGGTGGCTGCGCGTCCCGTCGGCCGCCTACGTCGAGATCGTCCGGACGGTCCCGGCGCTGCTGCTGGTCTACATCGTGCTGTTCGCGCTGCCCCGCTACGGCGTCGACCTCCCGCTGTTCTGGAAGCTCGTCGTGCCGCTGTCGGTGTCCAACGCCGCCGCGTTCGCCGAGATCTTCCGCGCGGGCATCCGGTCGGTGGAGCGCGGGCAGCTGGAGGCGGGCCTCGCGCTCGGCCTCACCCGCGGCCGGGCCATGCGGGCGGTCGTCCTGCCGCAGGCCGCGCGCCGCGTGCTGCCGTCGCTGGTCAGCCAGTCCGCCGGACTGCTCAAGGACACCTCCCTGGGCTTCGTCGTCAGCTACTCCGAGCTGCTCTACAGCGGCAAGGTGCTGGCGAACTTCAACCACCTGCTGATCCAGACCTACCTGGTGATCGCGCTGATCTACCTGGTCATCAACGCGTCGCTGGCCAAGCTCGCGCGCACGCTGGAGGCGCGGCAGCGGACCCGTCCGTCGCGCGCCGCCGCCCGCGCCGTCCCGGCGGCCGAACCGGCGGCCGCCGTTCCGACCGCGGGCGCCGAGCCCGCCGCTCCCGACGCCGACCGACCGTGATGAGGGGACCGATGTACGAAGTGCTTGCCGAGGTCGTCCGCAACGACTTCGTCGAGAGCCGCCACTACGGCAGCGTCGTCGGGATCGCTCCCGACGGGAGCGTCGCCTACACGCGCGGCGCCGTGGACGAGACCGTCCTGCCGCGCTCGACGACCAAGCCGTTCCAGGCCGTCGCCTGCCTGTCGGCGGGGGCGCCCCTGGCGGACGCGCACCTGGCGATCGCCGCGGGCAGCCACACCGGCGAGGACTTCCACCTCGCGGCCGTCGAGGCGATCCTGGCGGGCGCCGGGCTCGGCGTGGACGCGCTGCGCTGCCCGCCGTCCTGGCCGGAGGACGAGCCGACCAAGGCCGCGCTGATCCGGGCCGGCGAGGGCGAGACCCGCGAGCGGATGAACTGCTCCGGCAAGCACGCCGCGATGCTCGCCGCCTGCGCCGCCAACGGGTGGACCACCGAGGACTACCTCGACCCCGCCCACCCGGTGCAGCTGGAGGTCGCCCGGATCATGGGCGAGGCGGCCGGCGAGGAGCCGTCGCCCGTCGCGGTCGACGGCTGCGGCGCCCCCCTGTTCGGCCTCACCCTGACCGGCCTGGCCCGCGCGATGGTCACCCTCGTCCGCGCGGACGGCCCGTACCGCGCGGTCGCCGACGCCATGCGCGCGCACCCCGAGTACGTCGGCGGCACCGGCCACGCCAACACCGAGTTCATGCGGCTGCTGCCCGGCTGCGTGGCCAAGGGCGGCGCCGAGGGCGTCCTGGTCGCCGCGAC
>NZ_JBFAOF010000739.1:0-3725 GCF_040675125.1 Spirillospora sp. NPDC049652
CCCGGGTGAGCACCTCGGCCCGGCCGTGCGGCGCGCGCACTCCCCGTCCCTTCTTCGGGACATGCCTCTTGACCTGTGGAAACTCCTCATGCGAGGGACGCGGCCGGGCGTCGGGGAAGGCGGCCCGGAACGCCTGGATCTCCGGAAGCTTCGTGCCGAGCCCGGCGTGCAGGTGGGACGGTCCGCCGAGCACGTCCTCGATGGCCGTGAGCATCAGCTCGGCGGTGGAGTACTGCATGGACAGCGCGTGCTTCACCGTGACGATGAAGCTCTCCTTGACCAGGTTGCCGCCGCGCTCGTAGGGCGAGTGCAGCAGCGCGGTGACCAGCCGGTTCCGCTCGTGGAAGTACGCCTGCCAGTCGATCCCGTCGTCCTTGTCCTGCCAGGGGACGTGCCAGGCGGCGACGCCGGGCAGCGACACCGTCGGGAAGCCCGCCTCCCCCGCGCGGACGCAGTACTCCGCGTCGTCCCACTTGATGAACATCGGCATGGACAGGCCGACCTTCTGCATGACCTCGACCGGGACGAGGCACATCCACCAGCCGTTGTAGTCCACGTCCACCCGGCGGTGCAGCCAGTCGGTCTCCAGCAGCGACCCGACGCTCTGCCGCTTGGCGGTCAGCGGGTCGGCGGACTTCCCGAAGTCGTGCTCGCGCCGGGTGTGCGGGGCCTCCTGCCACCACCACCGGTACCGCTCGATCGTCTCGCCGTAGGCGTGCAGCTGCGAGCGGACGAACAGGTTGAACATGTGGCCGCCGACGATCGTGGGCGTCCGGGCGAAGTCGGCGAACGCGACGGCGCGCAGCACGCCCTCGGTCTCGGTGACCACGTCGTCGTCGAGCAGCAGCAGGTAGTCGCTGGTCCCGGCGCGGAGCGTCTCGTCCATCGCGCGCGAGAAGCCACCCGAGCCGCCGAGGTTGCCCTGCTCGACGAGGTTCAGCTTCCCGCCGAGCGCGGCGGCGGCGCGGTCGTAGTCGGCGTGCTCGCGGACGCGGTCGGTGCCCTGGTCGACGACGTGGATCGCGTCCACGGCCTCCAGCACCTCGGGGGCGCCGCCGAGCGCGAGCAGCTGGTCGACGCAGAACTTCGCGCGGTTGAAGGTCGTGATGCCCAGGCTGACCCGGCCCTGCCGCGCACCGCGCGCCCCCGCCGGCTCGGCGCACCACTCGGCCAGTTCGAGGACGGTGCTGCGCTCGCCCGCCAGGACGTCCATCCAGTACCAGCCGCCGTCGATGAACGGCTGCAGCGTGAGGGTCAGCGTCTCCTCCACCGGCTCGTCCGAGTCGACCGGGACGGCCGCGACGCGCTGCACGTGGCCCTTGGCGCTGGACCGGTACACGACGAGGTTGCCCTGGCCGCGCATCCGGACGCGGAGCACGACCTCCTCCAGGTTCGTCCAGCGCCGCCAGTAACTCGCCGGGAAGGCGTTGAAGTAGGTCGCGAACGACACGCGCGCGCCGACCGGGACGACGACCGTGTGCCGGTCGTCGCCGGTGCGGTCCTGCGCGGCCAGGGCCTCCGCACCGCGCGCGATCCCGCCCTCGACATAGAGCTTCAGGACGTCCAGGTCCCGGTCGGCGGGCAGCACGACGCGCTGCAGCCGCCGCCGCGTGGGCTCGAAGACCACGCCCGCGCCGACCGCGCCCGCCAGTCCGGCCATGGCGCCGTGGTCGGAGGCGAACAGGCTGACCGCGCCGACCAGGGTGAAGTACACGCCGGTGATCACGCCGACCAGTCCCGCGTACACCAGGGTCCGGTTGATCACCACGTCGATGTCGTACAGCCGGTAGCGGGTGATCGCGATGGCGACGCAGATCGGGACGGCGACGATCGCGGCGTCCCGGACGACGTCGCCGATCCGGGCGCTCTCGCCGACGTAGACGACCGCCTCGGCGATCAGCCCGGGGTAGACCACCCAGGCGATCTGCCGCCGCACGTCGGGCGCGGCCCGCCGGAACCGGACCGCGAGCGACACCAGGGAGAGGGCCAGCGTCATCAGGATCATTCCCGCGACCACCGGGGGGATCGACTGCAGCGGGTACACCGACACGCCGCCGTGGAACCGGCGCGCGCCGGGGTCGATCGTCAGGTGGACGGCCACCACCACCGGGACCAGGCACGCCAGCACCAGGACGGGCCGGAACCGCACCGGCACGAGCCGTCCGTCGGGGAACACCAGCGGCAGGACGAGGGTGAGCGCGTAGGTGTCCACCGCCCACAGCCAGTGGCTCAGCCAGACCGGCAGCCACGCCCCGGACCAGTGGTGGAGCGTGGCGTACTCGGCGAGGTTCAGGGACAGCACGTACAGCGCGGCGCTGATCCCGGCGCCGAGCATGAGCAGCCCGACGCGGCGGCCGGCGCGGTGCGCGGTGAGCAGTGCCCCGACCGGCGTCCAGGACAGCGCGACGAACACCTCCGGGTGCCACCACACCATCCGCCGGTCGTCCGGCAGTTCGCCACCGAGCACGAGCGAGGTGGCGACCAGCAGCACGGCCACCGCCGCACCCGCCAGCGCCGCTCCGCCGGTGCTCCGGCCGATCTTCACCCTGCCCACCGCCTCTCCCGCCTCAGGTAATGGAATGTTAAAACGCTGAGGTGATGGCCACGCCACGGTGTCCCGTCCACGGGCGGACGAGGTCGGGCGTGTGAGGAGTTTCTAGCGCTTTTGCGGCGCGCGGGCGAGAGCAGGGGGCGGGACGGCGCCTCCTGGGCGGCTGACCGGAGCGCCGCTCAGGCGTTGGTCGCGGTCGTCACGGCCGTCGCGGGGACGCCGGTGAAGGCGGTGGCGGGGAACAGCGCCCGGACGCCCGCCGCGAACTCCTCGGGTTCCGCGTCGCCCAGCAGCAGGAGCTGCAGGATGAACCCCGGGAACAGGCCGAACAGCACCCGGCCGGCGGCGTCGGCGTCGATGCCGGCGGGCAGCCGCCCGGTCTCGGCGAGCCGCCGGACGTAGGTGACCCAGTGGTCGCGCGAGGTCGTCATGGTCTGCCGCACCTTGGCGGCGAGCCGCCCGTCGTGCGCGGCCATCGCCCACGCCTGGATGGCGAGGCGGGCGGGCCCGTTGCCGCTCGCGAGCTCGGTGATCCGCTCGCACATCGCCAGGCAGAGCCGGTCGGGGTCGGGCGGCGGATCGGTGCCCACCAGGGCGGACAGCGCCTTCTGCAGCTCGCCGCCGCCCTCCGTGACGATCTCGTCGACGATCTCGCTCTTGCTCTTGAAGTACCGGTAGACGGCCCCGGCCGACAGGTTCGCCTCGGCGAAGATGTCCTGCATCGACGTCTCGTACAGGCCGTTGCGGATGAAGCAGGCGCGGGCCGCGTCGATGATCTGGCGGCGGCGGCGTTCCAGGTGCTCTTCGCTGACTCGGGGCATGCCCCTAAATTAAAACGAACGTTCGTTCTTGACAAGTGCCCGGGCCGGTGGGACGGTGACGGGGAACCTAAAGAGAACGAACGTCCGCTTTTATTGGAGGCGGCCATGACGACAACTCCCCCCACGGGCTCCGCGCAGACGAGCACCGCGCCGACCACGAGCACCGCCCGCCGCCGCGCCCTGGCGATCGCGCTCGGCGCGGCCCTGCTCCAGCTGGTGATGATCACGGCCTTCGCCTGGCCGTCGGCGAAGGTCGCGCCGCGCGAGGCCGACGATGGCCGAGTCCGACAGCAGGAACAGGGGTTCGGCGACCAGCGCGCCGAAGGCGGGCACGGCCAGCCGCAGGATCTCCC
>NZ_JBFAOF010000740.1:0-3720 GCF_040675125.1 Spirillospora sp. NPDC049652
GTCGGAGCGCAGGGCACTGCGGACCATCGCCGGGAAGCCGCCCAGCCCGGCGGGCGCCCGCTGGGCCAGGCCGTAGAAGATCGCGGCCAGGGCGGTGTCGTCCAGCCGGCGCTGCTGTCCGTCCAGCGTGTAGGGGATCGGACGGGTCCGGAGCCGCTGGGCGAGCCGCGCCACGTCACGCAGCACCTGGTCGCCGTCGCAGGCGCCGGAGCCGCGCTCGCAGAGCAGCCGCAGCGTCCGGCGGGCGGCGCGCGCGTTGGGGCGTCCCCACATGTCCAGGTCGAGCGGGTAGGCGCTGGAGAGCACGACCGACCGCACCCGGTCGGGGTGGCGCTGCGCGTAGACCGTCATCAGATAGGTGCCGTAGGACTCGCCGAGCAGGTCCAGCCGGCCGATCCGCAGCCTGGCCCGGACGGCGTCGATGTCGTCGGCGATCTCGGCCGAGGTGTAACCGCGGGCGCGGGCTCCGAGCCGCTCGCCGCACGCGCCGACCGCTCGCACGAAGGCGTCCCGCGTGGCGGGGAGCGAGCCGAGCGTCCCGCAACTGAGCGGGCCGGAGCGGTTCACCCCGCGCGGATCGACGAGCAGCAGGTCGTGGTCCTTCAGCAGCCCGCCGAACATCCGCGCGTACGTGGCGGCGGACGCGATCGCCGAATCTCCGGGACCGCCCGGATTGATCGTCACGGTCCCCTGGGCGGGCCGGGACGTGTCGCTGTGCTTGAGCAGCGCGTAGGCCACGGTGGTGTCGCCGAGCCCGGGGCGTGCCCGTACGAGAGGCACCCGCACTGTCCCGCACACCGCCCGGGCCACCGGCACGCACCCCGCCGGAGCCTCCTGGGCAGTCCGCTGGGCCGCACCGACGGGACCCGCCGCCGTGGCGGCCACCCCGCCGGCCGCGAGCGCGGCGAGCCCGGCCGCCGGCAGCCAGGTCTTCCTTGAGATCAGCTTCATGCGCAGAAGCCTGGAGCGCGGAGGACCGGACCCGCATCGCCTAGGACGGGGAACCCGCGTCCCTTACCTGAGAGGGAGGCGGACGTCAGTCGGCGGCGGTGGTAGCGCGGGCGCGGCGCCGGCGGCGGGCTCTGCGCAGCAGGCGGAGGGCGACGTAGGCGAACAGGACGAGCGCGACCAGGCCGAGGGCGGGCGCGAGGATCGCCAGCAGGCTCATGCCGAGGGACACGACGTCCTCGATGACGCTGACCACGGGCGCGCCGGTGCCGAGCGTGCCCGCGTTCACCACGGGCCGGACGCTCATCTTGGTGGCGTGGACGAGGAACGCGACGGCGATCCCGAGCACCCAGCCGATCCACGGATGGTCGTGCATGAAGCTGGACGAGTCGACCTTGGCGGCCGCGTCGGTGGCGGCGAAGGCCACGCCGCCCGCCGCGGGCCGGACGAGCGTCTGGACGGCGTCGTTGACGGTGTCCACGACGGGCACCTTGTCGAGGACGAGCTCGGCGCCGAGCAGCAGGGCGATCCCGGCCAGCACCCAGCCGTCGGTCAGCCAGCCGAACGTCTCCGGCAGGTGCAGGACGCCGGTGAACCGGGCGAGCAGCCCCACCAGCAGCAGCGGGATGTAGGCGTTCAGCCCCGCCGCCGTGGACAGGCCCAGGCCCGTCAGGATCGCCAGCATCGTCCGCCGCTCCCGTGAGTGTGGTCTTACCCGCCGGTCGTGTCTGGATGAGATGTTCCCCCGGCCGCCCCCGGTTCCACCTGCGGCGTCACCGGACCGGCACCGGAAGAAACCGGATAAATCGGATCTACTACGTAAAGGCGGGAACCTGGGACACCCCACGATCGTCATTACGGGTGGGACGAGGGACAGGGAGGACGATGGCGGGGCCGGGGACATGGCCGGCGCGGGTGCGAGCCCGTTTCGGTGATCGGGGTCTCGCCGTCGCCCTCCTTCTCGTACTGCTCGCGGCGGCGATCGTGCCGCTGGCGGCCCTTCCGGCCGCCCGCTGCGAGGTGTTCGGCGCCGGGTGCCGCGCGCCGCTGCCGGAGCTCCAGGCGAAGACCGCCGCGCGTGACCGCACCCAGCCGCCCGGCCCCGCCGAGGCCGCCACCAAAGGCTCCTACGTCGCGCTCGGCGACTCCTACTCCTCGGGCGTCGGCGCCGAGGCGACGCTGGCCGACCAGAACCCGCTGAGCCGCTGCCACCGGACGTCCCGCGCCTACTACCACACGGTCGCCAAGGCCTTCCGGTTCGCGGGGGGCACCTCGTTCTGGGCCTGCTCGGGGGCGACGACCGCCGACATCGTCGAGGGCAAGTCCGGCGAGCCGTCCCAGCTCGACCGGGTGACGGGCGGCACCAGCCTGGTCACGATCAGCGTCGGCGGCAACGACATCGGCTTCGCCCAGATCATGGGCGGCTGCGTCATCAAGCTGCCGTGGTCCAAGGGGTGCGAGAAGCAGGGCGGCGCCATCGCCGACCGGATGGCCGCGCTGCGCGAGAGCCTGCCGCGGCTCATCACCAGGATCACCGCGCGTGCGCCGCGCGCCCGGGTGATCGTGATGGGGTACCCGCGGCCGTTCTCGGAGGTCTCGGTGAACGGCGGCGACAACCTCACCCTGGACGACCAGCGCTGGCTGAACGGCCGCGCCCGCGACCTCAACGAGCTGATCCGGCAGGTCGTGACCGAGTCCGACGAGCACCTCGCCGCCGTCGGCGGGCAGGGCAGCGTCGAGTTCGTGGACGCCTACAGCGCGTTCTCCGGGCACGAGGCGGGCAGCTCCGACCCCTACATGAACGGCCTGTCGGTGAACCTGGGCGCGCTGTCGGCCGAGCCGCGCAGCTACCACCCGACCGCCAAGGGCCAGGACGCGCTGGCGCGGCTGTTCGTCGACCAGATCAACAAGGGCCCCGGCCGCCCCCTCAACCAGTAGCCCCGCGCGATTGCCCTCTCGGGGCCGCCCGCCGCCGGCCGACCGGCCGGCGGCGGGTCAGTCGATGGCGGGTCAGTCGGTGGCGGTGATGCGGTCGAGGCGCTCGACCGCCTCGGCGAACTCCTCGACCATGTCGTAGACGACCTGGCGGGCGGGCCGGACGGTGTTCATCAGGCCGACGCACTGCCCGACGAAGTAGTTGGCCAGTTCGCGGGCGCCCTCGTTGCCGGACTCGGCGACCTTGGTGATCTGCCGCATGGCGCCCTCGGCGATGATCATCTGGAGCGGCATGCCGAGCGGGCCGGGGCCGTCCGGCGACTCCCACTCGTCGGTCCAGGCGGAGCGGAGCTGGCGGGCGGGCTTGCCGGTGCGGGACCGGGAGCGGACGGTGTCGCGGGAGGTCGCGGCGAGCATCTTGGCCTTCACCGCGGGGGAGGTCTCGGCCTCCTCGGTGGTGAGCCAGACCGAGCCGCACCAGACCCCGGACGCGCCGAGCGCGAGCGCGGCGGCCATCTGCCGCCCGGTGGCGATGCCGCCCGCGGCGAGGACGGGCAGCGGCGCGACGGCGTCCACCACCTCGGGGACGAGCACCATCGTGGAGATCTCGCCGGTGTGTCCGCCCGCCTCGCCGCCCTGCGCGACGATGAGGTCGACGCCGGCGGCGACCTGGCGGCGGGCGTGCTCGACGGTGCCGACGAGCGCGGCGACCGGCACCCCGGCGGCCTGGGCGCGTTCGACCATGAGCGGGGGAGGGGTGCCGAGGGCGCTGGCGATCAGCGCGATGGGGTGGGCGAGCGCGACGTCGATGAGTTCGGTCGCGCCGCGCGTGGTGAC
>NZ_JBFAOF010000741.1:0-3719 GCF_040675125.1 Spirillospora sp. NPDC049652
GGGCCGGTCGAGATCTTCGACCCCGCCCGGGCCGCTGGGCAGGGTGAGCCGCGTCCAGTCGCGCCGCGCCTCCTCGGTGAGCCGGGGAAGCCGGGTCGGGGACTCGGCGGGGGGACGATCCAGCAGGTTCAACGGTGCTCCGCGCATGCTCCCAGCCTCCGCCGCCGATCAGTGCGACGGGGAGGGACGAATGTCCCTTGTCGCCCGGCGAATGGGCCCTTGTCGGATGGTCGCTCAGGGCGTCCAGGTGCCGATGCGGCCGGTGCGGCGGCGCTGCTGGGCCGCGGCGGGGACGTCGAGTCCCTCGCCCCGGTCGGTGAGGCGGTCCGCGACGGTGCGGCGGTGCTCGACGCTCTTGTGGTCGTCGTACTTGAACTTGGCCCGGACCGCGGCCACCTCCAGCCGCAGTCCCCGGATGCCGGACAGCATCCGGCCGTACGGCGGCTTCCGGGGGCGACCTCCGCGTGGTCGCCATCGGGCTGGAAGTGGGCGAGCTGCCGGGTCAGCAGGTCGGCCTTGGCCTCGGGGTCGTCGATGACGCGGGCCCGGCAGACGAACTGGACGGCCGCGTAGTAGCTGGTCGGGACACCGTCCTCGGGCGGGACGTCCGGGGCGGTGCGCCAGGTGCCGGGCACGAACGCGTAGTCGCCGATGACGGTGAACGTCACGTCGGGGGCGTGCTCGATCGCCTTCCACACCGGGTTCGGGCGGGCCAGGTGGACCAGCAGGCCGGTGCCGTCGACGGTGAAGTGGGTGGGGACGACGACGGGCGCCTGGCCGGGCGGGCCGTTGACGGCGAGCTGCCCGAAGTCGTGGCCGTCGGCGATCCACGCCTGCCACTCGGCGTCGTCCAGGCTCGCGTCCCAGGGCTGGATGAACAAGGGGTCTCCTGTGGGGTCGGGGAGTGCGGATTCTCCGCGCCCACCTTGCCGTAGCCGCCGTCCCCACCTGCGGTCAGGTCAGGTGGTGGAGGAGCTGGTAGAAGGCCGCGAAGACGGCGAGCCCCAGGATGAGGCTGCCGACGGCATTGGCGGCGGCCTTGACGTACGCGCCGCCCTGGAACAGGTGGACGGTGTCGAGCTCGAAGGTGCTGAAGGTCGTGAGCGCTCCGCACACGCCCGTCCCGAGTAGCGCCTCGACGTAGGTGCCGGTGCCCGCCCCGTGGAGACCGCCCAGGAACGCCGTGCCGAGGAGGTTGACGGCGAGGGTGCCCCACGGCATCCAGTGGCCCGCGGTCGCCTTGACATAGCGGTCGATGAGGTAGCGGGCCGCTGCTCCGATCGCGCCGCCGACGATGACCAGGAGCGCCGAGACGAGGACGGTCACCCCTGCCTCCTCTGCGTGTGGTGCGGGATCCTCGCGCCGAGGACGAGGCCGACCGCGACGGCGATCCAGCCGACGACCACGCTGGTGGCCGCGTAGGCGAAGCCCAGTCCGGGCCGGCCGTCCCTGCCGAGGGTGTGGATCCCGTCGATGAGGTGGGAGAACGTCGTGAAGCCGCCGAGGTAGCCGGTCACCGCGAACGGGCGGGCCATCGGGTGCGGCCGCCCGCGCAGCAGGTAGGTCGTCAGCAGGCCCATCGCCAGGCAGCCGAGCATGTTGACGGTGAAGGTGTTCCACGGGAAGCCGGACCTGGCGGCCGGGATCACCTCGCTGAGCAGGTACCGGACGACCGCGCCGAGCGCGCCGCCGAGGGCGACGTCGATGATGACCTGGGCGCTCAGCCCCGGCTTGGCGGGCGGCGGCCCCGGATGCGCCGGCGGGTGGAGCGCGGACGCCTCGGCCGCTTCGCGTCTCGCCTGCGTCCGGTCGCTCGGCGTCGTCATGCGTCCGTCCCCGATCCGCCGTTCGTTTCCGATCCGCCGGCCGGTCCCGATTCGTCGTGTGTCCATGGTCCGCCGTGGGCGCGTACGGCCGGGGCGCCGAGCAGCCTGCGGCGGACGGCGTCCCAGAGCTGGAAGAACGCGGCCTCGACGGCGGGGGAGCGGTCACCGAGGACGCGCGCCCACGCGCCGCGCTCGCCGGGCAGCACGCTCGCCCCTCCGCGCAGCCCCGTGGAGGCGAGAGCCTGGTGCATGAGACCGGCGAGTTCCTCCGCCGGAGCCTGCGCGGTGATGACGTACAGGGAGGCCATGAGGCCGAAGTCGCCCATGACGGTGGGGCCGGTGACCGCGTGGTCGGCGGGCACGAGCCGGATCGGGTCGGCGAACAGCAGGCGGCCGTCCTCGTCGTGGACCTCCAGGTCCGCGCAGTAGCCGGTGTAGGCGTGCCGCTCGCCTCGCGCGAGCCGTCCGGCCATCAGCGTGTCGCCCACGAGGACGGTCGACTCCGCGGACGCGGTGACGCGGACATGCTGGTAGTAGCGCGTCCCCGCGAACGGGATGGTGGTCAGCGGCAGGTACTCGACGTAGCTGCCGGGCCCCGCTTCGAGCTCGACGAGCTGGGTGGCGTAGTCGTGTTCCATCCTGTACAGCCGGTTGGCGGTCTGGGTGCTGAAATGGACGGCCGTGTCGGCCCCGCAGTCCAGGGTGATCCGGTACCGGTCGCCCTGCAGGACGCCCCCGCCCGACGACAGGAACATGACGTGCGGCATGTCGGGCCGGGCCGTGTCCGGGTACAGCGGGCGCGCGATGTGCAGCGGAGCCTTCTGGAAGTGGCCGGTCATCTCGGTCCTGCCCCCGACGGAGGCGAAACCGAGCTCCAGCACGCCGACCTTCCCCGGGGAGCCGACCGGCAGCGTGTCCGGTTCGGCCCGGTGGCCGGCGACGGCGGCGGGCAGCCACGGCGGCGCGCACCGCTCCACCGCCGTGCGGTCCAGGACGGGCCGGAGCCGGGCGTCCGCCGCGCCCGCGTCCGCCGCGCCCGCGTCCGCCGCGCCCGCGTCCGCCGCGCCCGTGTTCGCCGTTTCCGGGGACGCGGCCCCCGGTGCGGTCAGCCCGTCGACGAGCACATCGTCTCCCTGCGGTCGAGGACGAAGTCGGCCACCTCGGGGACGCCGGTCCCGGTCAGGCAGTCGGTGAGGATGACGCGGCCGTTCCCGCGGACGGCGTGCGCGTCCCGCTCCATGACGGCCAGGTCGGTGCGCACGTAGGGCGCGATGTCGATCTTGTTGATGACGAGCAGGTCCGACTCGGTCGTGCCGGGGCCGCGCTTGCGCGGCATCTTCTCGCCCTCGGCCGTGTCCAGGACGAACACGTAGACGTCGGCGAGGGCCGGGCTGAAGGTGAGCGTCAGGTTGTCGCCGCCGCTCTCGAACAGCAGGACGTCGATGTCGGGGAACCGGGCGAGCAGCTCGGCGGCCGCCGCCAGGTTCATCGTCGGGTCGTCCCGGACCGCGGTGTGCGGACACGAGCCGGTCTCGACGCCCACGACGCGGTCGGCGTCCAGCGTCCCGGCGAGCGTGCGCCGCACGTGCTGGGCGTCCTCCTGGGTGTAGATGTCGTTGGTGATGACGCCGGGGCGGTGGCCCCGCTCGACCAGCACCGGGACCAGCGCCTCGATCAGCGCGGTCTTGCCCGACCCCACCGGGCCGCCGATTCCGATCTTGTAGACCTGCTCCAGTCGCATGCTCGTCCTCCGGGTCGGTCGGGTCAGGTGATGAACAGCCGGGCCTCGGCCCGTTCGTGCGCGGCGGCGACGACGTCGCCGAGCGGGGTCGAGGAGTGCAGCTCCGTCCGGTCCCGCACGTCCAGCGCGGCGGCCGTGGCGCGGACGATGTC